>NZ_JBSVXS010000008.1:0-121844 GCF_054070155.1 Pseudomonas sp. SDT291_1_S447 | reverse complement strand
CTTGCGTTATGCGCCGACCTGAAAAACCGGGTTGGATTCGGTACAAAGCGTTCAGCTCGACGTAGCGCTCAAGATCACCCCCGGTCAGTCCCCTCACCCCAGCCCTCTCCCAGAGGGAGAGGGAGCCGACCGAGGTGTCTTGCGTTATGCGCCGACCTGAAAAACCGGGTTGGATTCGGTACAAAACGTTCAGGTCGACGTAGCGCTCAAGATCACCTCGGTCAGTCCCCTCTCCCTCTGGGAGAGGGTTAGGGTGAGGGAACCAGGCGACTCGGTATCAAGCGTCCTGCAACGCACGCGGCCGTTGGCTGCGTTGTTCGGCACTGGCGTCCGGCGCCTGCTGCAACTGGAAGTCGAACTTCAGCTCGGCATAGCGCCCCGACACCGCATCTTCACGGAACACCACCTCCCCGACCAACCCTTCACGGGTCGCATAAGCGAAGTCATCCCACAAATATTGATCACCCGACAGATTGATCTGCGTCGTCAGGTGCCGATGCCCCGGTGCGCTGATGAAGAAATGCACATGGGCCGGGCGCTGGCCATGGCGGCCGAGCTGGTTCAGGCATTCCTGGGTCGGCCCTTGCGGGTCGCAGCCATAGCCGGATGGCACGATACTGCGAGCGCGGTAACGGCCTTCGGCGTCGGTGATGATGCGGCGGCGCAAGTTGTACTCGGACTGGCTCGGGTCGAAAAACGAGTACGTGCCCTTGGTGTTGGCGTGCCACAGGTCAACGGTAGCACCGGACAACGGCTGGCCATGCAGATCGAACACCTGGCCTTCGAGGTGCATAACGGTGGCGACGCCCTCCTCGCTGCCGTCATCCATGCGGCACTCACCTTCGCACAGGGGCGCGCCGGCTACGTACAGCGGGCCTTCGATGGTGCGTGGCGTGCCGCCGGCCAAGCCGACCTGTGCGTCCTTGGCGTCCTGTAACAGGTCGAGAAAATGCTCGAGGCCGAGGCCGGCAACCAGCAGCCCTGCTTCCGAGCGAACGCCCAAACGGTTGAGGTAGTCGACGGCTTTCCAGAACTCGTCGTCGCTGATTTCGAGGTCTTCGATGATCTTGGCGCTGTCCTGCAAGATGCGCAGGACGATGGTTTTCAGCCGGGAGTTGCCGTCGTCGTTGGTAAAACCGGCGGCTTCTTTGAAGAAGGTTTGCAGCTCGGCGGTGTGGGCAATTTTCACGGTCATGGTGGTTACCTCATCTTGTTGTTTTGTCGACGCAGTTCTTGAGTTCCTGCACCGTCCCTTGTAGGAGTGAGCCTGCTCGCGATAGCGGTCTGCCAGTTGCCATCGATGCTGAATGACACACCGCTATCGCGAGCAGGCTCACTCCTACAGGGGCCGGGTTGGATCAGCGATCGTCCGTATGGATCGACGACGGATGCCGGCACATGCCATCAACCTCAATGTCCATGTAGGGAAACAACGGCAAGCGCATCAGCGTTTCGTGCAGAGCCTCAACACTCGGCACATCGAACACGCTGTAATTGGCGTAGTGCCCGGCGATGCGCCACAGGTGCCGCCATACGCCGTCGCGTTGCAGCCGTTGCGCCAGTTCCTTCTCGTCTGCCTTGAGCCGGGCGGCCAGCGACGGGTCCATATCGACAGGCAATTTCACGGTCATTTTTACGTGGAACAACATGCTGGTTCTCCTGATTCAGTGGCGGCGAAAACGCGCCAGACGCTCTTCATCCAGCGTCAGGCCAAGGCCTGGAGTTCGCGGGATGTGCAGGTGGAAATCGCGGTACTGCGGCGTTTCAGTGACGATGTCTTCGGTCAGCAACAACGGCCCAAACAGCTCGGTGTCCCAGGTCAGTTGTTTGAGCGTGAGGAAGGCGTGCGCCGAGGCCAGCGTGCCGATGGAGCCTTCGAGCATGGTGCCGCCGTACAGCGCGATGCCGGCGGCCTCGGCGATTTGTGCGGTGCGCAATACGGCGCGCGGGCCACCGTTTTTGGCGATCTTCAGGGCGAATACACTGGCAGCGCCGTCGGCGGCGAGGCTGAAAGCATCCTCGACGCCTTCGATCGATTCGTCGGCCATGATTGGCGCCGGGCTGCGCTGATTCAGGCGAATCTGCCCGGAGCGGTTGACCCGCGAAATCGGCTGTTCAATCAGGTCGATGCCGTTGTCACCCAGCACCTGACAGCCGCGAATCGCCTGGGATTCGTCCCAATACTGGTTAACGTCAACCCGCACACTGGCGCGCTCGCCCAAGGCTTTTTTGATCGCCACCACGTGTTTGAGATCCTGTTCCAGCGGGTTGGCGCCGATCTTCAATTTGAAGATGCGATGGCGACGGGCTTCGAGCATCTGCTCGGCTTCGGCGATGTCGCGGGCGGTGTCGCCGCTGGCCAGGGTCCAGGCCACTTCGAGGCTGTCGCGCACACGGCCGCCGAGCAGCTCGCTGACCGGCAAACCGAGGCGCTTGCCTTGGGCGTCGAGAAATGCGCTTTCGATACCGGACTTGGCGAAGGTGTTGCCCTTGGCGATCTTGTCGAGCCGCTGCATCGCGGCGTTGATGTTATTGGCGTCCATGCCGACCAGCGCCGGCGCCAGATGCGCGTCGATATTGGCTTTGATGCTTTCCGGGCTTTCATAACCGTAGGCGAGGCCGCCGATGGTGGTCGCTTCACCGATGCCTTCGATACCGTCACTGCAGCGCAGACGCAGAATCACCAGGGTCTGTTTTTGCATCGTGTGCATCGCCAGCTTGTGCGGGCGAATGGTCGGCAGATCGACGATGATCGTCGATACGCTTTCAATCAGAATTCTCTGCATGTCTGTGTCCCTTGAAAACGTGATCAACCGAGGTCGCCGCCACCGACCGGCAAAGTCACGCCGGTGATGTACGAGGCGTCATCGGAGGCCAGAAAGAGGATCGCGCCGACCTGTTCGTCGAGGCTGCCGTAGCGTTTCATCAGGCTGCTGTCGAGGGTTTGCGCGACGATTTCCTGATACCAGGACTGCTCCTGCGCCGACGGTTCGGCGGCATTGCGCGGGATGCGCCGGGGCGGCGCTTCGGTGCCGCCCGGTGCAGTAGCGTTGACGCGAATGCCGCGCTCGGCGTTCTCGAACGCCAGGCACGCGGTCAGCGCATTGATGCCGCCCTTGGCCGCGCCGTACGGCACGCGATTGATGCTACGGGTGGCAATCGACGAGACATTGACGATGGCGCCGCGCCCTTGCTTGAGCATGTACGGCAGCGCGGCGTGGCAGCACCACAGGGTCGGGAACAGCGAGCGGCGAACTTCGGCTTCAATCTGTTCGACTTCGTAATGCTCGAACGGCTTGGCCCAGATCGTGCCGCCGACGTTGTTGATCAGGATGTCGAGTCGGCCGAAGGTGTTGATGGCTTCGGCCATGACCCGTGCACAATCGGCGTATTGCTCAAGGTCGGCGGTCAGCGCGAGAACGCCCTCGCCTTGCAGTTCGTGAACCAGTTCAGAGCGGTCGACGGCGACGACTTGCGCGCCTTCGTTCAGCAGGCGTTCGCACACACGGCGGCCGATACCCTGCGCCGCGCCGGTGACCAGCGCGACCTTGTTGGAGAATCTGTTGTTCATGACAACCTCGAAAAAGGATTTCAGGCAGCCGCAGCGGCAAATTTTTCGTAGTAGAAATTCGCAGGGGTGATGCCCTGTTCACGAATGTATTGGCTGACCGCTTCAACCATCGGCGGCGGGCCGCAGAGGTACACGTCGACGTCGCCTTCATTGAGGTGGCGCGGCTCTATGTGCTGGGTGACGTAGCCCTTGAGTGGATGCGCACTCTGCGGGTTGGCCACGCAGGCGCCGAAACTGAAGTTCGGGATGCGGGCGGCGAAGGCTTCGAGACGATCAAGTTCAACCAGATCGAAATCGTTGGTCACGCCGTAGATCAAATGCACGGGATGATCGCTGCCCTGCTCGGCGATCTTTTCCAGCATCGCGGTGAACGGCGCCAGGCCGGTGCCGCCCGCCAACAACAGCAGCGGCCGCTTGATCTCGCGCAGGTAGAAACTGCCCAACGGCCCCGCCAGGTTCATGCTGTCGCCGGCCTTGGCCAACCCGGTGAGGAAGCTGCTCATCAAACCGCCAGGCACGTTACGGATCAGGAAGCTGACTTCGCCGTCCTTCTGCAACGAGCTGAAGGAGTAGGCGCGGGTCTGCTCACTGCCGGGCACTTGCAGATTGACGTACTGGCCCGGCAGAAACGCCAGTTTGCTCAGCGCTTCGCCCTTGATCGACAGCGCGATAGTGCTTTCGGACAACTGCCGGACAGCGCTGATCGATGCCTGGAAGTTCGCTTGTTCGGTCTTGCACACCTGCGAGCCTGCCGGCACTCGCACCACACAATCGCTTTCAGCGCGCATCTGGCAGGTCAGCACATAACCTTGCGCGAGTTCGTCGGTGCTCAAGGCGTCTTCAATGAAGTTGTCGCCCATGTCGTACCGCCCGGCCTCGGCGAAACATTTGCAGGTGCCGCAGGCGCCATCGCGGCAGTCCAGCGGGATGTTGATGCCTTGGCGATACGCCGCATCGGCGACGGTTTCATGGCCGCCAGCCTCGATGAAACGGGTGACGCCGTCTTCAAAATTAAGCGCGATCTGGAAATTCATGGTGCACCTCGTCGTGTCGACTAGATGTGATAAATGTCGATGACCTGACGGACGTAATCGTTTTTCAGCACGACTTTCTTGGCCTTGATCAGCGGCTGTTCGCCACGCAGATCGAGGGTGTAGAAACTGCTGCCGAAGTAGCTGTCGGTGACCTGATAGCGAAAGCTCAGGGTGTGCCAGTTGAAGCGCACCAGGCACTGGTCTGCGCTCTGCTCGACGATTTCGATGTTGCTCAGGTTGTGCGAAGTGCGGGTGTCGGGGATGGTCGCGCTGGAGCGCTCGGTCTTGATCCGAAAGATGCGGTCTTCGAGGCCGCCACGGTTGCCGTACCAGATCAGCGAGATTTCGCTTTGCGGGTCTTCGGTGAGCGTGTCGTTGTCGTCCCAGGCCGGCATCCAGAAGGTCGCATCGGCGGCGTACAGTTCCAGCCATTGATCCCACTGGCCGTCATCGAGATAACGCGCCTCGCGGTAGAGAAAATCGCGCACGCTGTCGTAGAGGTTGCTCATCACACGGCCTCCACGGGGATCAGTTGTGGTTCGCTGGCAGCGGCTTTGAGCATGGTTTCCTGCCAGTACTTGTGTTGCAGCACGAACAGGCCTTCGTCTTCGGTGCGCATGCCGGAGAGCAGCGGTTTGAGGTCGATTTCTTCGGCGGTTGCATCGGCACCTTCGACCCAGTGCGTCGCACCACGGGACATATCATTCCAGCCGCGCCCGGCGCCGTAGCCGGTCTGGCACGAGCGAAACTCTTCCAGATCATCCGGCGTGGCCATGCCGCTGACGTTGAAGAAGTCTTCGTACTGACGAATGCGCTTGGCGCGGGCCTCGGCGCTCTCGCCTTTGGGGGCGATGCAGTAAATGGTGATTTCGGTCTTGTTGACCGAGATCGGCCGGGCGATACGGATCTGTGAGCTGAACTGATCCATCAAGTACACGTTGGGGTACAGGCACAGGTTGCGTGAGTTCTCGATCATCCAGTCGGCACGGGCCTGACCGAACTCACGGGCCAGTTCGTCGCGACGCTCGTAGGCCGGACGATCTTCCGGGTTGGCCCAGCGGGTCCAGAGCAGCAGATGGCCGTGATCGAACGAGTAGAAACCGCCGCCCTTCTTCGCCCAACTGCCGGCGCTCATGGTCTTGATCGCTTCGCCCGCTTCGCGCTGTTGGCGCTGGTTCTGGGTGGCGGCGTAGTTCCAGTGCACCGAACTGACATGGTAGCCGTCGGCGCCATTTTCAGCGGTGAGTTTCCAATTGCCTTCGTAAATGTAAGAGCTGGAGCCGCGCAACACTTCCAGGCCTTCTGGCGACTGATCGACGATCATGTCGATGATCTTGGCGGACTCTCCCAGATGTTCAGCAAGCGATTTCACATCGGCATTCAGGCTGCCGAACAGAAAGCCGCGATAGGACTCGAAACGCGCGACTTTAGTCAGGTCATGGGAGCCTTCGCAGTTGAAGCCTTGCGGGTAACCGGCCTCGCTCGGGTCTTTGACCTTGAGCAGTTTGCCGCTGTTGTTGAACGTCCAGCCGTGAAATGGGCAGGTGTAGCTGGAGCGATTGCCGGACTTGTGCCGACAGAGCATGGCGCCACGATGGCTGCAGGCATTGAGGAACGCATTGAGCACACCGTCCTTGTTGCGCGCAATGAAGATCGGCTGGCGCCCCATGGTGGTGGTGAGAAAATCGTTGTTGTTGGGGATCTGGCTTTCGTGAGCGAGGTAAATCCAGTTGCCTTCGAAGATGTGCGCCATCTCCAGTTCGAACAGACGCGGATCGGTGAACATCTCCCGCTTGCAGCGGTAGGCACCCTTCTCTTGGTCTTCTTCAAGCATGGCATTGAGGTAGTCGATTCCCAGGGACATGGCCGGGGCCTCCATTGTTATTGTTCAGGCCAGGTCAGATTAGGGAGGCGATGCACGGGGCAATAGCCGAATCCTGCAGATCGCTATCCGTTTTGTGCAGGATGGCGCGGCAGATGATTCAGCGTGTTTCGGAGGGGGGTTAGCGCAGTGTTTTAGTGGCGGCGTTTGAAGGTCTGCGAAGGCAGTTCGCCGTACTGTTGGCGATAGCTATCGGAGAAGCGGCCGAGGTGCAGGAAGCCGTAGTCCAGGGCCAGTTCGGTGAGGTTGCGTACCGGGCAGCTCGGATCGCTGAGGCAGGCGTGGATGCGCGCAAGCTTGCGTTGGCGGATGTATTGCATCGGCGTGACGCCGATTTGGCGTTCGAACAAAGCGTACAGCGAGCGCGGGCTCATGCTCGCCTGTGCGGCCAGATGTTCGGCTGGCAAATCCAGTTTCAGATTGCGCTCGATGTAATCGAGAATGCGTTCGAAGCTTACGTTCGGTGCACTCAGGCACTCACGGCTGACGTTGGTGTTCATCAGCGAAATCAGTTTGCTGCCGATGATCTGCGCGTAATGCTCCTGTACCCGCAGCAACGGATCGCTGGCCTCGGCTTCCTGACAGATCATCGCCAGCAGGTTGGTGAAGCCTTCCAGCTCATCCAGCCGATAGTGATTGCGCAGGAAACGGACACCGCTTGCCGGACGCTGCCAACGCTGCTCGTCGCACACCGATTCGAGCACGCTGACCGGCACCTTGAGGATGAATTTCTCGCAGTCTTCCGAGTACGTCAGATCAACCGGATCATCCGGGTTGATCAACAGCAACTCGCCAGGCACCAGATGCTGTTCGCGCTTGTGCCCGCGCCACAGGCAATTGCCTTGCAAGAGCACTTGCAGGTGGTAAACGGTCTCCAGCGCCACTGAGGTCACGCGCACGCTGCCGCCATAGCTGATGCGGGCCAGATCGAGATCGGCGAGTTTGCGATGGTTGAGGCTGGCTTGCGGGTGGGTGGTTCTGGACAGGCCGATGAAGTGCTGGCCGACGTGCTGATTGACGTAGTCGGAGACGGCATAAGGGTCAGCGTGACGGAACACGCTGCTGCGATCGCTCAGCAGATGGCTGTCCATGGGGCATTGCTCGTTGTTGTCGTTATTTTGGGATCACGGGGTTTCAGGCATCACGAGCCACAGTACGCCGGAGTGTCGGGGTGGGCAATTGGACGAAGGTTTGGGTGCTCGATAATCGAACGCTTTTTGCGGACTACAGAGTGGTTTGAACAACGCCTACACTTGCCGAAGAAATGCCCTACAGACCAAAAAAACCAAACGAAGAAAATTCCTACTTATGACAGCCTTCAAAAACAAAAAAAGCCCGTTTCAGTCGAAACTGAAACGGGCTTTTCCCACCTCAACGGCCGTTACTTCAGGTCGTCAAAGTGGTCTCGCAGGAACTCGTAAAAGCGAAAGGCTTTAAACAATCTCCATACAAGGCTCAGCGTACGCAGCAAAAGCTTCATACGTTTTGGCCTCCAGGGCTGGGGGCCAAACCTCCAGCAAGCTTACCGGACCATGCGTGCCTTCAGCATGCATGTCAAAGCAGCTAATGAGGCGGCCGGTTGAAAGCCCTCCGAAGTATCATTCCGGCACGGGTGCAAACCGTGTCAGAGGGAATGAAATCGTTGAATTGCCAGCCAAATCTCGTCACTGCTTAGACATGTGAGCGTCGGCATCATAACCCCCAATCGAACTATACATGACCAGGTAATCAATCGGCTTTGTAAAACGTTATTTCTGTCAGCATTGCTCTTTCAACATTGGATAACGTAAGCATCCATCTGAAACAGAATATTAATGTTGCGAGGGGACGCAAAGACTCATACCATGAGCACATGTCAAAGCAGCTAGTGAAGCAACAAACCTCAGCCGCAAACCGAGGTTAAAAAAACCACCCCGCTAAGGTGGTTTTTTTTCGTCTGCCTTTTCACTGCACCCGACGACGAATAACAAATCACAACGCCCGCGCCCACGTCTGACTCACCAGATCCTTGCCAAAGCTGTGAATTGCTTCTTCCTCCACCAACTCAAACCCGGCCTGCTGATAAATCTTGCGTGCAGCGGTCAGGTTGCTGGTCGTCCACAAGGTCATGTTCTTGTAGCCAATCTGCCGGGCAAAGCGCAGGCACTCCTCGACCAGACGGCTGCCAATGCCCAAGCCCCGCGCGCTGGCGTCGACGTAGAGCATGCGCAGTTTGGCGGTTGTTTCATCCTGACGGACGATGAACACGGAGCCGATGACCTTGCCGTCCTTTTCCGCAATCCAGCAGCGCTCGCTCGTCGGGTCGTAATCACGCAGGTACTTGGCGACCACCTCGGCCACCAGCGCCTCGAACTCCGAATTCCAACCGTATTCACGGGAATACAGGGCCGCTTGTTGTTGCATCACCGTGCCCATGTCGCCGGGCTGCGGATCGCGTAATACGTAGGTTGCGTCTTTGTTGCCTTGCAGCAGTGTCTGGATCAACGTCATGGCGCCGATCAGTTGCTTCTGCTGCGGTTCAGGCAATCGCTCGAGCATGGCGACGATCTGTTCGCGGGAGGCCTTTTCCAGCGGGATCAGGATTTCACGGCCCAGGTCAGTAAGGTGTAATTGCGCAGCGCGAGCATCCGTGGGTGACGGCACTTTCTGGATCAGGCCGCGCTTCTCGAAACCGCTGATGATGCGGCTCATATAACCGGCGTCGAGGCCGAGCATCTGGCGCAGATCCGCGCTGGTCAGATCACCGCGCGAGGCCAGCTCATACAAAATGCGTAGCTCGGTCAGCGAGTAGTCGCTTTGCAGCAGATGCTCCTGCAGTACGCCGATCTGATGGGTGTAGAAGCGATTGAAGCCGCGCACGACGTCGGCTTGCTCGAGGAGATGGCTGCTGGACATGGCAAACACTCAGATAATTGCTTAAGGCAACTATATATTTGCCTAAAGCAACCATGTCAACAGAAAGCTATTTGCATTTGGCCAAGACCACCTGACAGGTGTTCGGCGTGCCCCCGGAGCGCCCGGCATAACGGATGCAGTTGTTCATCGATTTCTGCCGGGCCATGTTCAGACTGGAGCCCCACGCCAGACCGCCCTCGCCGACCGACGGCAAGGCTTTGGCGTAACAGGCGTCCCCAACGCCGGAGGGCGGATAGTGTTTGCGGCTTGAGCAGCCTGCCGTCAGCGCCAGGCTGAGGGCGATCAAGGTGAGTAAAACCCCACGCGAGCATCGGTTCATCATCGCATTCCACCTGTCGCCAAAGGGGCCGTGACCTACAGAGTCTAGCCCCCTCACCTGCACAAATCTTCTAAACGTCGACGAGCATTGCGCGGTATTTTATAGGGCCGCACCTTTCAATGGCGAACTCTGGAGCCTTCGTGGATAAACGCAACTGGATCGAGCTGTCCCAGGATGTCGACACCGGGATTGAATCGATTCGCGCTCACTTTGAGGGCCATGCCTACGATCCGCACTGGCATGACAGCTTCCTCGTCGGCGTTACCGAGCAAGGTGTGCAGCAGTTCAATTGCCGCCGCGTGCGCCATCGCAGTACGCCGGGCAACGTGTTCCTGCTGGAGCCGGGGGAAATCCACGATGGGCAAGCGCCGACCGAGGAAGGTTTTACCTATTCGATGCTCTACCTCGATCCGCATTGGCTTGAGCGTGAAATGCACGCGCTGTTCGAAGACGCACCGTCCGACAGCCAGCCCGGTTTTGCCGACACGCTGAGCCAGGATCCGCGTCTGGCCACAGCGATCAGTCAAGCCTTCCATGCGCTGCATGACGGTGATCTGCGCATCGTCCGGCAGACCGCCGTCGATGGCTTGCTGAGCTCGCTCACGCGCCATCTCGACTGGCGCAAGCGCCAGGCTTTCGATCCGCGCCTGCCGTTGGTGGCGCAACTGGCGCGGGATTATCTGCACGCGCACACCTATGAAGATATCGGTCTCGATGATCTCGCGCGGGTCTGCGGAGTGGACCGTTTTCGTCTCAGCCGCGCCTTCAAGTCGGCTTTTGGCCTGGCGCCGCACGCTTATCTGATCCAGTTGCGCCTGGCCAAGGCGCGCCAGTTGCTGGCCCGGGGTGAAACGCCGGCGCAGGTCGCCAGCGTGCTCGGTTTTGCTGATCAGAGTCACCTTGGGCGCTGGTTCCGCCGGGCCTACCAACTCACTCCCGCCGACTACCGCAAGCGCTGCTCAAACCTTCCAGACTGACGCACGTCAACTGGCGATCATGGATGCCTGTTTTCATTTTCAGGGAATCCGGATCATGGCGTCATTACTGCCCTTTCTGCTGTTTGCGTTCGTTGCCTCGATCACGCCGGGGCCGACCAATATTCTGGTGTTGAGCCACAGTTCGCGCCAAGGCCTGCTCGCCACGTTGCCGATCATTTTTGGCGCCTGCGCGGCGGCGGCACTGATTGTATTGGTGGTCGGCCTCGGTGCCGGCGAAACCTTGCTGCGCTACCCGCGCGTGCAGCAAGCCATGGCCTGGGGCGGTGTGCTCTGGTTGAGCTGGCTGGCGTGGCAGATCTTCCGCAGCACGCCGCCATCGCTGGACCCGACGGGTACGCAGGAAGAAGGTTTCAGCGTGCTGGGCGCCGCCATGCTGCAACTGGTCAACCCCAAGGTGTGGATGATGGCCGTGGCGGTGGTCAGCTTGTTTGTCGGCGGTGGTGACAAGACCCTGCGACTGCTGGTTTTGTCGTTTGCATTTCTGCTGGTGTCGTTGCCGTGCATGACGTTCTGGGCATTGCTGGGAGTGGGCAGTGCGCGATTGATGGGCTCGCCAAAGGCGTTCAAGCGGATGAACGCGGCACTGGCGTTGTTGTTGCTGCTCTCGGCATGGCTAACTGTCCTGGCTTAACGCCCTCGTAGGAGCTGCCCAAGGCTGCGATCTTTTGATTTTGTTTTTTAAGATCAAGATCAAAAGATCGCAGCCTTCGGCAGCTCCTACATAGCGCTTCAATACCATTTCATCAGAGTGAGGTCGCCTGCCGGTACTCGCGCGGAGTAAACCCGGTCGAGGCCTTGAACTGCCGAGTGAAGGCGCTGTGATCGGTGTAGCCGCATTGCAACGCCACATCGGTAATCGGCAGGTCGGTGTGCAGCAAGCGGTGCGCATGTTCGAGGCGCACTTTCTGGATCATCTGCCGTGGCGTCAGGTGGAACACCCGTTTGCAGTAACGCTCCAGTTGCGCCACGGAAATACCGGCGATACGGGTTAACTCACCCAACGTGACGCGGCGATTGAAATTCGCGCGGATGTGCTCATCGACTGCCGCCAGCCGCTCGAATGCCGGATGCGTTTCACTGGCCGATTGCAGGTCCACGGAAATCCCCGCCAGGCCAATGATTACGCCGTCACGGTTGTACAGCGGCTGCTTATGCGTCAGGCACCAGCCCGGTTCGCGACTGCCATACAGGTGCAGCTCCAGTTGATCCTCCAGTACAAAGCCCTCCTCCAGCACCTTGCGGTCCTGCTCGGTGTAGCCCGGCCCGAGTTGCGCCGGGAACACCTGCGCGCTGGTCTTGCCCAGTAACGGACGCAAATCCTTCAAGCCACAGCGCTGCACCAGCGCGCGATTCGCGAGCACGTAACGGGCCTGCACATCCTTGATGAAAATCGCCGCGTTGGGGATCACATCGAGCATCGGCAACAACAGCGCCGCACCGGCCAACAACTCCTCCAGCGTCTGCGGACGATGCCCATCAATGCCTTGAGCCAGGATCGAGAACGCCTGCTGCATCAAACAACACCCTCGTAACGTGGATGGACGAAGCGCCCGCCATGCGGCCTTCGTGTGCAGATTGCAGCATCGCTCAAGACCTGTCGAGGGCCACGTTTCGCCAGTGCGATTGTGCTGATTTCGTCATCGAAGCCGCCGCAAAACATCAATCGCCACACCATCGATGAGTTCAAAGTCTGGCCGTCCCAGTGACACAACTGCCTATCCAATAACTCACAAGAAGGCGATGCCATGTCAGGCCAAGGCAAGTTCAAAAAACAGCTTTCACTGATCGACCTCACATTTATCGGGCTGGGGGCGATCTTCGGTTCCGGCTGGTTGTTCGCGGCCAGTCATGTGTCCGCCATCGCCGGGCCGGCGGGGATTTTTTCCTGGCTGCTGGGCGGCTTTGCGGTGTTGTTGCTGGGCATCGTTTACTGCGAGCTGGGTGCGGCATTACCGCGTGCCGGCGGCGTTGTGCGTTACCCGGTTTACTCCCACGGGCCGCTGCTGGGCTACCTGATGGGCTTCATTACCCTGATTGCGTTTTCCAGCCTGGTGGCGATCGAAGTGGTTGCCTCGCGCCAATACGCGGCGGCATGGTTTCCCGAGCTGACCAAGGCTGGTTCTGGCGATCCGACGATTCTCGGCTGGCTGGTGCAGTTCGGCCTTCTGTGCGTATTTTTCCTGCTCAACTACCGCAGCGTGAAAACCTTCGCCAAGGCCAACAATCTGGTCAGCGTGTTCAAGTTCATCGTGCCGCTGCTGGTGATTGGCGTGCTGTTCACCTTCTTCAAACCGGCGAATTTCCAAGTACAAGGTTTCGCCCCTTTCGGCTTGTCCGGTATCGAAATGGCGGTGTCGGCGGGCGGTGTGATTTTCGCTTACCTAGGGCTGACGCCGATCATCTCGGTGGCCAGTGAAGTGAAGAATCCACAGCGCACCATTCCCATCGCACTGATCCTCTCGGTGCTGCTGTCGACGCTGATTTATGTACTGCTGCAAATGGCCTTTCTCGGCAGCATTCCGACCGAAATGCTCGCCAATGGCTGGGCCGGTATCAGCAAGGAATTTTCCCTGCCGTACCGCGACATCGCGCTGGCGCTGGGCGTGGGCTGGCTGGCGTATCTGGTGGTCGCCGACGCAGTGATCTCGCCGAGCGGCTGCGGCAACATCTACATGAATGCCACCCCGCGAGTGATTTACGGTTGGGCGCAGACCGGGACTTTCTTCAAAGTCTTCACCCACATCGATGAAAAGTCCGGGATTCCGCGTCCGGCGCTGTGGCTGACCTTCGCCCTGTCGGTGTTCTGGACCCTGCCGTTTCCGTCGTGGGAAGCGCTGATCAATGTGGTTTCCGCTGCGCTGGTGCTGAGCTACGCCGTAGCCCCTGTGTCCGTGGCCGCGCTGCGCCGCAATGCGCCGGACATGCCGCGCCCGTTCCGGGTCAAGTGCATGGGTCTGCTCGGGCCGGTGTCGTTCATCATCGCCGCGCTGATCGTCTACTGGTCGGGCTGGAACACCGTGTCGTGGCTGCTCGGCCTGCAAATCCTGATGTTCGTTGTGTATCTGCTGTGCGGTCGTTTTGTGCCGACCGCTCACCTGAATCTGGCCAGCCAAGTGCGTTCCTCGGCGTGGTTGATCGCCTTCTACGCGGTGACCATCGTGCTGTCGAAACTCGGCACGTTTGGCGGCCTCGGCATCCTCGCCCACCCGTTCGACACCATTGTCGTCGCTGCTTGCGCCACCGGCATTTATTACTGGGGCGCCGCGACCGGTGTGCCGGCGCATCTGCTGCGTCTGGAAGAGGACGATGAGGAAAGCGAAGTCACCGCCCCCGCCTCGACGGTGGCTGCGCGCCCTGCTGGCGCCTACTGAAATCACCTAAAGGAATCTATCCATGAAAGAACTACACGTCATTGATTCCCACACCGGCGGTGAACCCACGCGTCTGGTGATGACAGGCTTCCCCGATCTGCCCGGCAACAGCATGGTGGAAAAACGCGATGCGCTGCGCACTGAGCATGATCAATGGCGCCGCGCCTGCCTGCTGGAGCCCCGTGGCAATGATGTATTGGTCGGCGCGTTGTATTGCGCGCCGGTCTCGCCGGACGCCACGTGCGGGGTGATTTTCTTCAACAACGCCGGTTATCTGGGCATGTGCGGCCACGGAACGATTGGCCTGATCAACTCGTTGCAGTACCTGGGGAAAATCGAACCGGGCATCCACAAGATCGAAACGCCCGTCGGCCCGGTCAGCGCTACGTTGCATGACGACGGAACCGTCACCTTGGGCAACGTCCCCGCGTATCGACATCGCAAACAGGTGCCGGTGGATGTGCCGGGTTACGGCCGCGTATTCGGCGATATCGCTTACGGCGGCAACTGGTTTTTCCTTGTCTCCGAGCACGGCCAGACGCTGACCATGGACAACGTCGAACACCTCACCGCTTACACCTGGGCAATGCTCAAGGCCCTTGAAGACCAGGGCATCTATGGCGAAGACGGTGCCGTCATCGATCACGTCGAACTGTTCGCCGATGACGATCAGGCCGACAGCCGCAACTTCGTCATGTGTCCCGGCAAAGCCTACGACCGCTCGCCGTGCGGCACTGGCACCAGCGCCAAACTCGCCTGTCTGGCCGCCGACGACAAGCTGCAACCCGGTGCAACCTGGGTTCAGGCGAGCATCACCGGCAGCCAGTTCGAAGGCCGCTTCGAATGGGACGGCGAGCGAATCCGCCCGTTCATCACCGGCCGCGCTTACATGACCGCCGACAGCACCTTGCTGATCGACGAAGCAGACCCGTTCGCGTGGGGCATCTGAGCCTCCGCGCAGACTTTTCACCGCAATTTGAATGATGTGCCAAGGAGTTAAAACAATGAGCGACAACATCTTCACCGGTTGCATGCCGGCCCTGATGACCCCGTGCACCGCCCAACGCAAACCGGACTTCGATGCCTTGGTGGCCAAAGGACGCGAGCTGATCGATATCGGCATGAGCGCCGTAGTTTATTGCGGTTCGATGGGCGACTGGCCGTTGCTCACCGAGGCTGAACGGCAGGAAGGCGTGGCGCGTCTGGTCGCTGCCGGGATTCCAACCATCGTCGGCACCGGCGCAGTGAACTCACGAGAAGCGGTTTCCCATGCAGCGCACGCGGCAAGAGTCGGCGCGCAGGGTTTGATGGTGATTCCGCGCGTACTGTCCCGTGGTGCTTCGGCGACTGCGCAAAAAGCCCACTTCGCCGCGATTCTGCAAGCCGCACCGAACCTGCCAGCAGTGATCTACAACAGCCCTTACTACGGCTTCGCCACCCGCGCCGACCTGTTCTTCGAACTGCGTCGCGAGTACCCGAACCTGATCGGCTTCAAGGAATTCGGCGGTGGTGCCGACCTGCGTTACGCCGCCGAAAACATCACTTCCAAAGATGAAGACGTGACGCTGATGGTCGGCGTCGATACACAAGTGGTGCACGGTTTCGTCAACTGCAACGCCACCGGCGCGATCACCGGTATCGGCAACGCACTGCCCCGCGAAGTGCTGCAATTGGTGGCGCTGAGCAAGAAGGCCGCACAAGGAGATGCCAAGGCCCGTCGTCAGGCGCGGGAGCTGGAATCGGCACTGGCGGTGTTGTCGTCGTTCGATGAAGGCTGCGATCTGGTGCTGTATTACAAACACCTGATGGTGCTCAACGGCGACAAGGAATACACCCTGCACTTCAACGAAACGGATGCATTGAGCGACTCGCAACGGCGTTATGCCGAGAAGCAGTACTCGCTGTTCCGTCACTGGTACGAGAACTGGTCGGCGGAACAGAACTTCGCCTGATCAACGCCTCCTCACCTGCCGCGATGCGTTGTGCTACGCGGCAGGCATTTCCCTTTTTATCAGGAAGACACCATGACTCTGACGGGCCACATGCTGATCGGGCAGCACTCGGTTGCGGGTAATCGCGAGGCTATTCGCGGGATCAATCCGGCCACGAATGAAGCGCTGGAACCGGCGTATGCCGGAGGATCGACGGAGCATGTCGAACAGGCCTGTGCGCTGGCCTGGGCAGCGTTCGATGTTTATCGCGAAACTACCCTGAATGTCCGCGCCGAATTTATTGAAAGCATTGCCAAGGAAATCGAAGCCCTCGGCGATGAACTGATTGACCGTGCCCATGCCGAAAGCGGTCTGCCGCGTGCACGGTTACTGGGCGAACGCGGGCGTACGTGCCAACAATTAAGAATGTTAGCCCGCACCGTCCGCGGCGGTGAATGGCTGGATGTACGCGTCGACAGCGCGCAGCCGCAACGCCAACCGCTGCCGCGTGCCGATCTGCGTCAACGGCAGATTGCACTGGGGCCGGTCGCGGTATTTGGTGCGAGCAATTTTCCGCTGGCGTTTTCAGTCGCGGGCGGTGACACCGCATCGGCACTCGCCGCCGGTTGTCCGGTGATCGTCAAGGCGCACAGTGCCCATCCCGGCACCAGCGAACTGGTCGGCCGCGCGGTAGCTCGGGCGGTAAAAGCCTGTGGTTTGCCGGACGGCGTGTTCTCCTTGCTGTACGGCTCTGGCCGTGAAGTGGGCATTGCGCTGGTCACGAATCCACGGATCAAAGCGGTGGGCTTCACCGGTTCGCGCAACGGCGGTCTGGCGTTGATTCAAGCGGCGCAAGCCAGGCCCGAACCGATTCCGGTGTATGCGGAAATGAGTTCGATCAATCCGGTGCTGCTGTTCCCAGCGGCGCTGGACAATCGCACGCAGGCGTTGGCTGAAGGGTTTGTGGCGTCGCTGACGTTGGGCGCGGGCCAGTTCTGCACCAACCCGGGCTTGGTGATTGCCTTGAAAGGACCGGCGCTGGACAAGTTTGTCGCCGCCACCGCCGTAGTCATTCAACGCAGTCCGGCGCAGACGATGCTGACACCGGGCATCTTCAGTGCTTACGAGTCTGCCGTGAATGTACTGGCCGAGAATGCCAGCGCGAACATCGCCGGTGTTGGTCAGATCGGCAACGGCCCGAATCAATGTCAGGCCCATGTATTCGTGACCGAGGCCGCTGACTTTCTCGCCGATCACCGCCTGCAAGCCGAAGCATTCGGGGCGGCGGCGCTGATCGTGCAATGCAGCAGTGAGGCTGAAATCCGCGAGGTCACCGAACATCTGGAAGGCCAGTTGACCGCCACGTTGCATCTGGATGACCAAGACCTGCAACAGGCGCGTGCATTGCTGCCGACGCTCGAGCGCAGGGCCGGTCGCTTGCTAGTCAATGGCTGGCCCACCGGGGTCGAGGTGTGTGACGCAATGGTTCACGGCGGGCCGTTCCCGGCCACGTCAGACTCGCGCACGACATCCGTCGGCACAGCGGCGATCCTGCGCTTCCTGCGCCCGGTCTGCTATCAGGACTTCCCGGACAACTTGCTGCCTGACGCATTGAAACATGACAATCCGCTGCAATTACGCCGTCTGCTCGATGGGCAAAGGGAAGCGCAGCACCATGACCAATAACGTCTCTCACGACATCGCTGTAGTCGGCGCCGGCATCATCGGTGTCGCCTGCGCACTGCGTCTGGCGCGCCAAGGGTTACGCGTGGTGGTCATCGATCAGCAGCCACCCGGCCACGGCGCCTCGTTCGGTAACGCCGGGCATTTGGCGACCGAGCAGGTGTTTCCGATTGCCGACGCGTCCATCCTCAAGCGCCTGCCGGCCATGCTAATGGATCCGATGGGACCACTGAGGCTGGACTGGAAATACCTGCCGCGCGCCCTGCCATGGTTCACCCGCCTGCTGCTGAACCTGCGCCCGGCGCCTTTTCAGAACACCGTGGCAGGCTTGCGTGCCCTGAATGAAAGCAGTCTGCAGGCTTGGCAGCGCTTGCTCGCCGACATCCAGCGGCCAGACTTGCTGAAGATCGATGGCTCGTTGCTGGTGTTCGAACGCCCCGAATCGCGTCAGGCAATCCAGACATTACAGGCCCGAATGCATCAGCAGCAGGTGCCGGTCGATTACTGGCAGGCCGCTGCCATACGCGACACGGCGCCGCAACTCAGCGAACAGATTCAGGGCGGCCTGTTCTTCCCGCGCACCGGGCATTTCATCGATCCGTATCGCGTGGTGTGTGAACTGGTCGAAGCGGCCAAGGCCAGTGGCGTGAGTTTTGTCCAGCAAGAGGTTCAGGGCGGCTATGTGCAGGAGCACGGTGTTTCGCTGATCACTGGATCGGGTGGTTTGACTGCCAGCCGGGTGCTGATCGCCTGCGGTGCGCACTCAGCGAGCCTCACCGCCGCCCTCACCGGCAAAAAAGTACCGCTGGACACCGAGCGCGGATACCACCTGATGCTGCCGCAGGAACACGATCGACTGCCCTTCCCCGTCACCTCGCTGGAACGCAAGTTCATCATGACGCCGATGTCCGAAGGCTTGCGCCTGGCCGGCACGGTCGAGTTCGCTGGGCTGGAAAAGCCAGCGAGCATGGAACGCGCGTGGCAGTTGCATCGGTTGAGTCAGGGTCTGTTTCGCAAGGATCTGAGTGCTGACGCAGCGACGCCGTGGATGGGTTTTCGCCCATCGTTGCCGGATTCGTTGCCGGTGATTGATCAGGTGTGTGAGGGCAAGGTGTTGCTTGCTTTTGGGCATCAGCATCTGGGGCTGACGCAGGCGGCGGTGACGGCGGAGATGGTGGTGCGGATGACGGACGCAGATGCAATCCGGGCAACGCCTTTGCCAAGTGGCGCGCCCTATCAACTGGCACGTTTCTGACGGCCACAGAACAGCAAGATCGACCGTGAGCGTGCTTAGCGGCGCTGCCACCGTTTTATCTGCACATCACGAGCGCCTGATAGGAATAGGCAAGGCTGCAAGACAAACCGGCATAGGTTACCGCTTGGGTGGTGGTTACCATGACGTCACACCAGAGTCATTGGAGACCGTCATGAAACCAAGCAAAACCCTGTTCATCACCGGCGTCAGCAGCGGTTTCGGCCATGCGCTGGCCAAAGAAGCCATTGCCAACGGCCACCGCGTGATCGGTACTGTGCGTAATGAAACCGACCTGAAAAACTTCCAGGCACTGTCCCCGGAGAACGCTTACGGCGTGCTGCTAGACGTCACTGACTTTGAGCGGATCGACAGCGTCATTGCGCAAGTCGAAGCCACGCATGGCCCGGTCGATGTGCTGGTCAACAATGCCGGTTACGGTCACGAAGGCATTTTTGAAGAATCGCCGCTGGAGGACATGCGCCGACAGTTCGACGTCAATGTGTTCGGCGCGGTCGCCATGACCAAGGCCTTCCTGCCCTACTTCCGCCAGCGTCGCGCCGGCCACATCCTCAACATCACCTCCATGGGCGGCACCATCACGATGCCCGGCATCGCCTATTACTGCGGCAGCAAATTTGCGCTTGAAGGGATCTCCGATACCCTGAGCAAAGAGCTGCGTCCCTTCAATGTCTTCGTCACGGCGGTGGCGCCTGGCTCGTTTCGCACCGACTGGGCCGGCCGTTCGATGCAACGCACCGCGCGCAGCATTGCCGACTACGACGCCAGTTTCGACCCGATCCGCCAGGCCCGGGAAGCAAAAAGCGGCAAACAGCTCGGCGACCCGCAAAAAGCTGCGCAAGCGATGCTGCAGATCATCGATTGTCCCGAGCCTCCCGCCCATTTGTTACTTGGCAGTGATGCGTTGGGGCTGGTGCGTGACCGACTGCAACGGGCGCTCGACGAGATTGATCAATGGCAAGCGCTGAGTTGCTCCACCGATCACTGAGAGAGAAAACAATGACGCCGGCCGATGGCAGCACCGCGCGCATGGTGCAACTGATGGAAGTCCTCGCGCCGGTCGAGGGCTACAACCTCAGCGCGCTCGATGACGTGCGCTTCCTGCGCTCGAACCGCCCACTGACCCGCACTCCGGTGTTGTACGACCCCGGCATTGTCATCCTCTGCCAGGGTCGCAAGCGCGGTTATCTGGGTGAGGACACCTACGTCTATGACGCGCAGCATTATCTGGTGGTGTCCGTGCCCATCCCCTTCACCATGGAGACCGACGCCACGGCAGCCGAGCCGATGCTCGCGATTTACATGAAACTGGACTTTCAGTTGGCCAGCGAGTTGATGTTGCAAGTCGATGAGGTGCATGGCGTCAGCGATGCTGAGCCCAAAGGCATGTACGCCTCGCCGATGGACGATGCGCTGCGCACCACGACCTTGCGTTTTCTCGAGGCAATGAGCGTCGCCGGTGAAGCGCAAATTCTCGGGCCGGCGCTGGTGCGTGAGATCTATTACCGCATTCTCACGGGCGAGCAAGGTGGATCAATGCGTGCCGCGCTGCATCGTCGCGGGCATTTCGGCAAGGTGAGCCGGGCGATCCGCAAGATTCACAGCTGTTATCAGCAGCGCCTCGACGTCGAGCAGCTGGCCCACGAAGCGAGCATGAGCGTGCCGAGTTTTCACCTGCACTTTCGCAACGTGACCGATACCTCGCCGATGCAATACCTGAAGTCGACACGCCTGCATCAGGCGCGGCTGCTGATGCTGCGCCAGGCCATGAGTGCATCGGCGGCCGCGTTTGACGTCGGTTATGAAAGCGCCTCGCAATTCAGTCGCGAGTTCAAACGGTTTTTCGGCCGGACGCCGCAGGCGGAGATTGAATGGATGAAGGCGACGTACTCATTGCCGCCGCCGACAACGCCTTCCGAATTCGTATCGTCTCACTAGTCCGGTCATTTCGCGGGATGAAGCGCCGCGCCGTGGTGCATTGCCAGATGCCCGGTCTTGTCACTTTTGACTTCGTACTGCGGCTCGTCCTTGGAAGCAGGCCGATGGCGGCCCATGAACTCGACATCCCGGGTGTGCACCTTGACCACCTTGCCGCGAATCTCGCCGGCTTCGCTGTTCCAGTGAACCGCGTCGCCGACCTTGAATGACGTGCACATGGCCTGTCCCCCACACTTATTCAATCCGGTCATTGCGACTCAGGATGCTCGCTCGACACCGAGTTGTTGGCCGCCACATCCGTCATGTCTTCATCGACCGGCGACTCTTCATCGGCGGGCAACGGAACCTCGGGCGGGTTGCGTTTCGGATCATGCCCCGTCTCATTGTCCGTCGTCCGTGTCACGTCTTGCTGTGACCGGTTGCCCGGTGCATTTTCATCGATGTCCATGCTTGCTTCTCCGTTCTTGTACGCGGGATATCCGCGCTTAAACGTGAGAGACAACGGCACAGCGCAAGTGCCGGGCAGTGGACGAACGGTGCTCCAACGAAAAAAGCCTGCCGTTCAGGGCAGGCTTTCGCTTGGCGACTAAAAATAATCGTGCCGGGCCGGCCGCGCTCTAATCGTAAAACGCCTCAACCAACACCCGGCTGCCGACAAAGAAACTGTCCGCCACCAAGCGCAACGGCTGCACATCCAGGTCACTGGCCTTGTCGCCGATCAACTGTTGAAAATGTCTGTACACCGCTGCGTACTCACCCTCCTCCGACACCGCCTGGCGCACACCGTCAATGCTCAATAGCGCACCACCGTTATCCAGGCGCAACACGCCTTCAGCGCAACGCACCTCGATACTCCACAGCTCATCATGGCCATGGTCGAAGTCGAACTCCGCACGCACATCGAGTTGATGCGCATCAGCCATTTTGATCGACGCAGCAATTGGCGACTGGCAGTTGCTCGGTACGCGCAGCTCAGCGGATTCGACAAACAGCGGCAGCGCCAGCAGATGGGTGACGATCGACAAGGCATTGATGCCCGGATCGAATACGCCGAGGCCGCCGGGTTGCCAGATCCAGGTCTGCCCGGGGTGCCATTTGCGCACGTCTTCTTTCCAGTCGATCTGCACGCTTTGCAAAGTGCGCGAGGCGAGCCAGTCGCGAGCGGCTTCGATACCGGGCGCGTAGCGTGAATGCCAGGCAAACAACGCGCTGACGCCCTGCTGTGCGGCCTGATCGACCAAGGCCAGCGCTTCGCCCAACGTGGCACACGGGGGCTTCTCAACCAACACGTGTTTGCCGGCGGCCAGCGCTTGCTGCACCAGCGCAAAACGACCTTGCGGTGGCGTGCAGAAGGCAATCGCGTCAACCGGCGGGCCGTTTTCCAGCAGCTCGCTCAGCGAACGGAAATTTTCGACACCGGGGCAAGGCTGGCCCTGGGTGGCGACGGAGACCAACTGGAAAGCGGGATTGGCGAGGATTGCCGGCACATGTTGATCCTGGGCGATCTTGCCGTAGCCCACCAGACCGAGACGGATTGGTTGCATCAATGACTCCTGTTTTGATTTTGTTGTCGTCAGTGAACCGGGAGATTACCTGCAAACGCCACGAGCGTCTGTCCGCGCAATGTCACAACAACGCACAGGATCAGGCAAGGATTGCACAGGAATGCACTAGTGCCCGCAGCGCCGGAAAAGAAACAATGCCTTACGACAAACCGATCGAGGATGTTCCCATGCTTGTACAAGCCTACGGCGCCCACGCGGGCGACAAACCCCTTGAGCCGATGCAGATCAACCGCCGCGCGCCGGCCGCCCATGATGTGCAGATCGACATTGCGTTCTGTGGCATCTGCCATTCCGATCTGCACCAGGTGCGCGCCGAATGGGCCGGCACGCAATTCCCTTGCGTACCGGGGCATGAAATTGTCGGTCGCGTGTCGGCCGTTGGCGCCCATGTTTCGGACTACAAAATCGGTGATCTGGTCGGCGTCGGTTGCATCGTCGACAGCTGCAAACATTGCGATGACTGCGAAAGCGGGCTGGAAAACTACTGCGACGGCATGATCGGCACCTACAACTTCCCGACTCCGGATGCACCGGGCTGGACGCTGGGCGGCTATTCGCAAAACATCGTCGTGCATGAACGCTACGTGCTGCGCATCCGCCATCCCGAAGCGCAACTGGCCGCCGTCGCGCCGCTGCTGTGTGCCGGCATCACCACCTACTCGCCGCTACGTCACTGGAACGCCGGTCCAGGGAAGAAAGTCGGCGTGGTCGGCATCGGTGGCCTTGGCCACATGGGCATCAAACTGGCCCACGCCTTGGGCGCCCACGTGGTGGCGTTCACCACCTCTGAATCCAAACGCGAAGCGGCCAAAGCGCTGGGCGCCGATGAAGTGGTGGTGTCGCGCAACGCCGAAGAAATGGCCGCCCACGCCAAGAGTTTCGACCTGATCCTCAACACCGTCGCGGCGCCGCACGATCTCGATGCATTCCTCGTGCTGCTCAAGCGCGATGGTGCCTTGACCCTGGTCGGTGCGCCGGCCACCTCGCATCCTTCGCCGAACGTGTTCAACCTGATCATGAAGCGCCGCACGATTGCCGGCTCGATGATCGGCGGCATCCCTGAGACTCAGGAGATGCTGGATTTCTGCGCCGAGCACGGCATCGTTTCCGACATCGAACTGATCCGCGCCGACCAGATCAACGACGCCTACGAGCGCATGCTCAAGGGTGACGTGAAGTATCGTTTCGTGATCGACAACGCGACGTTGACTGGCTAAGTCTCAGCGCCCATTGGCCGTTCAGCGCGGTCAATGGGCCATTGAATTCCGTCGCCGGGATTTGACAGGCCCGGCGATGCTCGCCAGAGTCGCACCCCTTTGCCTGCCATCAAGGGGTTGCCGTTGAACGAACAGACATTGTCCATACGCCTCGAGCGGGTGGCTGCCCACGTGCCGGCCGGTGCACGACTGGCGGATATCGGTTCGGACCACGGTTATCTGCCGGTGGCGCTAATGCGCCGTGGTCTGATCAGCGCGGCCGTAGCTGGCGAGGTTGCGGCGACGCCGTTCCACGCGGCTGAACGCACCGTGCGCGAGAATGATCTGCAGCAGTGCATCAGCGTGCGCCGGGCCGATGGCCTGGCTGCCATCGAGGCTGACGACGGCATCACCGCCATCACGATCTGCGGCATGGGCGGCGAGACGATCCGCGACATCCTCGACAGCGGCAAAGCCCGTTTGAGCGGCAAAGAACGCCTGATCCTGCAACCCAATGGCGGCGAACAACCGCTGCGCCAATGGCTGATGGATAACGGCTACCGCATCCTCAGCGAAGAGCTGCTGCGGGAAAACCGCTTCGATTACGAAATCATCGTCGCCGAACGTGCTGAACCGGTGAGCTATACCGACCAGGAGCTGTACTTCGGCCCCTTGCAGATGCAGACCCGCAGCCCCGAGTTTCTGCGCAAATGGCAGCACAAACTTCACCATAAGCAGAAGACGCTCAGCCAGCTCGCCCATGCGCAACAAAGCCTGCCAGAGCAAAAGCTGCAAGACCTCAAACAACAGACACGCTGGATTACCGAGCTGCTGGCCTGAGCGCCAGCGTTTCTCACTGAGACAGCGCGTGCACAGGATGACTGCTCGCGCGCCCTCATTTGATACACCGCATCACAAATGATGTACCTCAAACCCCATTTATCAACTCCCACCCTCCTCTTAAAGTTCTCTCCAACAGCCGCCCATCACTCCGACGGGCCAGCGACTGGAGAGTCCTCAAATGCCTTTTATCAGCGTACGTATCACCCGTGACGGCGTGACCCGGGAACAGAAAGCCCAGGTCATCAAGGAAATCACCGAAACGATGCAGCGGGTTCTGCACAAGGACCCAAAGCTCACCCACATCGTGATCGAGGAAGTCGACACCGATAACTGGGGTTACGCCGGCATCACCACCACCGAATATCGCCAACAGTTGGCGGACTCGCAGTCATGAGCCGGGCAGTGAAAATCGATTTCGTCTCGGATGTCGTTTGCCCCTGGTGCGCATTGGGCGCGACCGCTCTGGAGCAAGCGATCAAGAATCTGGCGGGCGAAGTCGACGTGGAACTGACCTACAAACCGTTCGAACTGAACCCCGACATGCCCGCCGAAGGTGAGCACGCCATCGAGCACATGATGCGCAAATACGGGCGCAGCGCTGAGCAAGTGGCGGATCGCAACGCGATGATCATCGAACGCGGCGAGCAGATCGGTTTTCACTTCGACCTGGAAAAGCGCAGCCACTTCCACAACACCTTCGACGCCCATCGATTGCTGTTCTGGGCCGCCACACAAGGACGTCAGCGTGAGTTGAAGCAAGCCTTGCTCAAGGCCTACTTCACTGACGGCATGAACCCGAATGACCACGCCACGCTGGTCACTCTGGCGGGTGAAGTCGGACTCGATGACCAGCGTGCGCAGGAAGTTCTCGCGCACGCAGAGTTCAGCCAACAGGTGCGCGAACTCGAAAGGTTTTACCAGCAGCGCGGCATCGATTCGGTTCCGGCCATGGTCCTTGATGACAAACAGTTCATCCCCGGTTCCCAGTCCGTCGCTTATTACGAGCAAGCGTTACGTCAAGCCGCGCAGATTGCGCCTCACGCCTGACACCCGAACTTCGTTTTTTCAAACCATTCAGATTGCATGAGGAAACATCATGAACACGTCCAAAAAAGTTGTAGTGATCACCGGCGCCTCGCAAGGCATTGGCGCAGGCCTGGTCAAGGGTTTCCGTGAACGCGGCTATCAGGTTGTCGCGACCTCGCGCTCGATCAAACCGTCCACTGACCCGGATATTCTCGCCGTCGCCGGCGACATCGCTGACCCGCAGACCGCCGAACGGGTGATTCGCGAAGCCGTTGCTCGTTTCGGGCGCATCGACACGCTGGTCAACAACGCCGGGATTTTCGTCGCCAAACCCTTCACCGAATACAGCAAAGAAGACTACGCACAGGTCGTGGCGACCAACATGAGCGGCTTCTTCCACATCTCGCAATTGGCGATTGCCGAAATGGAGAAAAACGCCAGCGGCCATATCGTCAGCGTCACCACCAGTCTGGTCGATCATGCGATTGATGGCGTGCCGTCGGTGCTCGCTTCGCTGACCAAGGGTGGCATCAACGCGGCAACCAAGTCGCTGGCCATCGAGTACGCCAAACGCGGTATTCGGGTCAACGCGGTGTCGCCGGGCATCATCAAAACGCCGATGCACGGCGAAGAGACGCACGCCGCCCTTGGCAGCCTGCACCCGGTGGGTCATATGGGCGAGATCGATGACATCGTGCAAGCGATCCTCTACCTGGACGGCGCGAACTTCGTGACCGGCGAAATCCTCCATGTCGATGGTGGTCAAAGCGCTGGCCATTGATACCTCACCACAGCACTGCCGGTGTGTACCGGCGGTGCCGCTTCATGAGATAAGCCTGAGAATGAACCGTCAGTTGATCCTCGGTGTACTCACATGAAGCGCCACTTTGAAGACTTGCAGTTAGGCAGCATCGAACTCTTTTGCCTCGCCGCTGAAGCCGGCAGTTTCACCGCCGCCGCGCAGCTCGCGGGTGTCACGCCGGCCGCGGTGAGCCGGTCGATTCTTCGCCTCGAAAAAAGATTGGGTTCACGCTTGTTTGCCCGAACCACCCGCAGCATTCGCTTGACCGAGGCCGGTAGAAACTTTTTCGTCCAGTGCAGCCAGGCCCTGACCCAACTGGTCGAGGCGCAACAAGAAGTCATGGGCGCACAGTCGTCACCGTCCGGTCAGTTGCGCATCAGCCTGCCCACCACTTACGGGCATCACCGTATCCTGCCGCTGCTCCCCAAATTCCGCGCGCTCTATCCCGACGTCACCGTCGACATCCACTTGGGCAACCGCAATATCGACTTCGTCGGCGAAGGCTACGACCTGGCGATCCGCGTCCGCGCCCAACCGGATTCGACCATGGTCGCGCGGCTGCTGGAGGATGCAAAACTGGTGGTGGTCGCCTCCCCCGAGTACCTGAAAAAGGCTGGAACACCGCAGACACTTGAGGATCTGGTGCAACACGAATGCATTCAGTTCGAACTGCCCAGCAGCGGGCGGCGGATTTCCTGGCTGTTCCAGGAAAACGGCCACGATCGTGAAGTGTTTTCCGACGGCGGTTACTCCTGCTCCGATGACGTGCTCGGCGGTGTCACCCTGGCCAAATACGGTGCCGGGATCTTCCAGACCTACAAGTTCATTGTCGAAAAAGAGCTGGCCGATGGCAGCTTGGTCGAGGTTCTCCAGCCGTACGCCGGGCGCTCGCGACCTTACACCTTGCTCTACCCGCACGGCCGCTATGTGCCGCAACGGGTCAGGGCGTTTGTCGATTTTCTGTTGCAGTTTCGTGATGAGTGGGCGCAGGTGTAACGCTGAACAAGTAGTAAATCGGTTGAAAGGCGTTTCGCAGCCAACCCGAAATGTTCGTGCTGAAAGCCGGGGCCTGCTGGAAAACTTACAGAGCCGGCGCCATGCTATGCTTTGAGAGAGAAAACGAGGGGTTCAAATGACTAGTCCAGTCAAGGGCGACGTTGCGAGCGAAGTTCGCAAACTCGCCCAAAAGCATAAGGTTACCGCTGAGCGTGACAGCATGAGCTGCATGGCTGTGACCATTACTCGTCTGGCAGGCGATGCTGTCGAGCTGGATGGGATTGAGCAATTGCTCGTCAATCTCAAACGTAAAGGTGTTCTCAACAAAGCAGAAATCATGGCCCTTCAAGGACGCTACCTCCAAGAGAAAAGGCGTTGCAAGAGGCAGCTTAGCGCATGACTTTTGACCCCTTCGGCGATTTCGAGACTGAAGGCTATCTTCAAAACTCGCTCAAACTGAAAGACCCTCTTGAAGTCAAAGAGTCCGAGCATCTCTCCTTCGAAGCCAGTATCGAAGATGCCCTTGCCTATCTCGCCAAGCAAAAACCCATCGGCTACAAAGCGGTCCTCAAGACCCACGAAATCCTGTTCTCCGGTTTTTATCCGTGGGCAGGAAAAGACAGAAATGAACTGGTCCCCCACCTCGCAGTATTCAAAGGGTCGAAAGATGATCCGCATCACACGATATTCGAACGTCCTGACCTGATCAAAAGATCCGTGGAATACGCCTTTGAACTCGCAGCAAACAAAAAACGTTTTCGTCAGCGCCCCGGCGAAGTAATGGGCCAGTTGGCGTCCGCCCACCCGTTTCTGGATGGCAATGGCCGCACAATCCTGCTCATCTACATGGAGTTGTGCTATCGGACCCGGTTCGCCATTGACTGGTCAAAAACCAACAAAGACGACTACCTGCGAGCACTCGCCGACGAAATTCGAGAGCCTTTCGCAGGCCATCTGGATGGTTATCTGGTCCCCTTCGTCATCGATATTTCCAGCCGCGATGAATGGCCGGCAATGATTGGCGGAATAAAGGGTCTGGATGGACTGGACAAGGAAGGGATCATCTATAAGAGCCTGGATGATCCCGAGGTTCAGCGACTTTATAAAGCGTATCGAGCAACGCCTCTTGAGTGATCCGCGCTCCCCGTGGATTCGCTGTTGAATTCCGGGGTCTGACTTCGCGATGAACAAAAAGCCTGCTTTTCAGGGCAGGCTTTTCGTCCGCAGCACGCAGGCTTACTTCTGCTGAGCGGTCAGCGCCGAGTAGCTGTTCATCAGATTGCGGTAGTTGGGGATTCGCTGCGACAGCAAGTTACCCAGCCCTTCAATGTCGTTGCGCCAGTCGCCGTGCAGCTCACACGCCACCGAGAACCAGTTCATCATCTGTGCACCAGCCTGAGTCATACGGCTCCACGCAGCCTGTTGCACGGTGGTGTTGAAGGTACCGGACGCATCAGTCACCACAAAAACATCAAACCCTTCCGCCAGCGCCGACAAGGTCGGGAACGCTACGCAGACATCCGTGACCACACCGGCAATGATGATCTGCTTGCGACCGGTGGCCTTGATTGCCTTCACAAAATCTTCGTTGTCCCAGGCGTTGATCTGACCAGGACGAGCGATGTACGGCGCATCCGGGAACATCTCTTTCAGTTCCGGTACCAGCGGGCCGTTCGGGCCTTGTTCGAAACTGGTGGTGAGGATGGTCGGCAGTTCGAAGAACTTGGCCAGATCGGCCAGAGCGAGCACGTTGTTCTTGAACTCGTTTGGCGAGAAGTCCTGGACCAGGGAAATCAGGCCGGTCTGGTGATCAACCAGCAGCACGATGGCGTCGTCTTTGTTGAGGCGGTTGTAGGTTGGAGTGGTCATGGTCTGCTTCCCTTTTGAGTTTTTGAATTTGTTGTTGCGTTCAAGTTGGGTACAGATTACTGACGCACAGGGACGGGATAAATCGGCTGAAAAGCGTTTCACCGTCCACTCAGACAAGACAATTGTCGGCTTAGCGTGGAGGCTTAAACCGAAGCGGGGAATTCAGAGGTTCACCTACCCGCTTGATCAACCCGCGCCGTGCTGTCGCGCTTGGTCAATGTGAATGGCAATACCACATGCCGTTGCGGCAACGGCTGTTTCTCGATCAGCGCAATCAGCATTTCCACGGCTTTCTCGCCGAACATTTCGGCGGGCTGGGCAATGGTCGTCAGCGGTGGATCGCAGTACGCGGCCATTGGAATATCGTCAAATCCGGCGAGAGAAATATCCTCCGGCACGCGCAGCCCCTGCTCTTTGATTCGCTTGAGCGCGCCGATGGCCATTTCGTCATTTTCACAAAACAGCGCGCTCGGTCGGCTGTCGAGCGCGAGCAGTTTGCCGGCACCCGAGTAGCCCGCATCCAGGGTGAAGTCGCCGTGACAGATGAGCGTGTCGTCCAGCGCGAGACCTGCATCGCGCAGGGCCGCTTCATACCCCGCAAGACGATCACGCGTGAGCGGGCTGCCTTTGGGTCCTTTGATCAGTCCGATGCGCTGATGCCCCATCGCGATCAGGTACTCGGTCATGGCTTTGGCCGCCGCAACGTTATCCAGACTGATCGTTGGATGCCGTCCATGCCGGATGACTTCGCAGGCATTGACGATCGGGGCCAGTGCTGGCTCGGCGGCAGATTCTTCGAAGGGATCATAGGCGCGCAACTGAATGACGCCATCGGCTTGATGGGCGTGTACCAGATCAGCGAACTGGCGCTCAAGTGATGCCTGGCCCTGGGTGTCGCACAACAGCAACCGGTAACCGGCGGCCTGCGCGGCTTTTTGTGCGCCGCTGATCACTCTGGCGAAAAAGGTGTTGGCAATGGTCGGGACCAGAATCACCAGGTTTCCCGTTCTACGCGAGCGAAACTGCACCGCCATCAAATTCGGTCGATAGCCGGTTTGCTGGACGGCGGCCATGACCCGCTCGCGGGTATCGGGCAGCACCCGCTCGGGGGACTTCAATGTTCTCGACACCGTTGCCACCGAGACACCCGCCAGCCGTGCCACTTCGCGGATATTGGACAAGACTGCCTCGCTCTTTCAATCAAATCGGCCGTCGAGCTTACCGCACAGCGTCACGCGCCGAAACGTTGGCATTCGTCAGACACGGTTTGACACCCGCTGATTTCAGGCCTAGATTTCGCCGACGATGTAACCGGTTACATCATCAATGTTCCGCATGAATCCACTGAGACAATTGCCATGATTGCTGCAGGTCGAAAAATAAGAATGGGCTTCGTCGGCGGCGGTGAAGGTGCCTTCATTGCCCAGGCACACCGGCAAGCCGCCGGCCTCGATGGACGCTTCGAACTGGTCTGCGGTGCGTTCAGCCGCGACGCCCACAACAATCAACGCAGTGGTGCGGCGCTCGGGCTGCCTGCGCAACGCTGCTATGACGCCTGGCAAGACATGCTGGCCGCCGAACACGCACTGCCGGCCGATCAGCGCATGGAACTGCTGGTGATCGTCACGCCCAATCACCTGCACGCCCCTATCGCCAGCGCAGCACTGAGTGCGGGTTTCCATGTGTTCAGTGAAAAGCCTGCTGCGCTCAATCTGGCGCAAGTGCAGGACCTGGCCCGCGTGGTCAACAACAGCCAGCGGATCTACGCCCTGGCACATACCTACCTGGGTTATGCGATGGTCTGGCAGGCACGCGAGATGGTCGCCAGCGGTGAAATCGGGCGGCTGCGCAAAGTCCTCGTCGAATACCCGCAAGGCTGGCTCAGCAGCGATGTGGCTGGCGAAGGCAACAAACAGGCGGGCTGGCGCGACAATCCTGAACAGTCCGGTATTGGTGGCTGCATCGGTGACATCGGCACGCACGCGTTTTCCCTCGCGGAGTTTGTCGCCGGTCAACCCATCCAGTTCATCAGCGCGATGCTCGGGTCACATTTGAGCAGTCGCCAACTGGATGACGACGCCTCGATGCTGTTCAAAATGGCCGACGGCGCCAGCGGCGTATTGATCGCCAGCCAAGTGTGCGCCGGCGAAGAGAACCCGCTGAAGATTCGTCTGTATGGCGACGAGGGCGGGCTGGAATGGCGTCAGGAAGAGCCCGCCAGTCTGATCCATCGACCCTTGAATGAGCCGATGCGCGTGCTGCGCTCGGGCCTTGGTCAACCTTGGCTGTGCGCAAACGCCACGCGGCGCATGCGCTTGCCCGCCGGACACCCGGAAGGCTACCTCGAGGCCATGGCCAATCTCTACGGTGACCTCGCGCAGGCCATTTTCGACGGTGCGGGCGGTCCTGACGCGCCGGGCGTTCCCGGCATAGCTACCGGGCTGCGCGGCATGGCCTTCATCGAGACCGCCATCGCCAATCATTGTGGCGAAGCCAAATGGACTGCAATACCTGACCTTGCCAATGGAGCAACCGCCAATGAACGCTAATCAACAACGCCCGAGCGGGATGCGCGGCCCAGGCATTTTTCTCGCCCAATTCATCGCCGACGAAGCACCTTTCGATACCTTGGCCAACATCGCGCAATGGGCCGCTTCTCAAGGCTACAAAGCCATTCAGTTGCCAACCCTCGGCACGCGCTTCATCGACCTTGAACGCGCCGCCGACAGTCAGGATTACTGCGACGAACTCATCGCCGTATGCGCCAAGGCCGGCGTGGTGATCAGCGAGCTGTCGACACACCTGCAAGGCCAGTTGGTCGCGGTGCATCCGGCGTTCGACGCACTTTTCGACGACTTTGCCCCGGCAGCGCTGCGTGGCAATCCGCAAGCACGCACCGAATGGGCGATCAACCAGTTGAAACTGGCGGCGCGCGCCAGTCAGCGCTTGGGGTTGACCGCCCACGCGACCTTTTCCGGCGCCCTGCTCTGGCCGTACGTCTACCCGTGGCCGCAACGCCCTGCCGGCCTGGTGGAACAGGGCTTTGCCGAATTGGCGAAACGCTGGTTGCCGATCCTCGAATGCTTCGATGAGGCCGGTGTCGACCTCTGCTACGAGATCCACCCCGGCGAAGACCTGCACGATGGCGCCTCTTTCGAACAATTCCTTGAAGCGGTGAATCATCATCCGCGCGCGGCGATTCTGTATGACCCGAGCCATCTGTTGCTGCAGCAAATGGACTACCTGGGCTTCATCGATCGCTACCACGCGCGCATCCGCATGTTCCACGTCAAGGACGCGGAGTTTCACGCCAACGCGCGATCCGGGGTCTACGGCGGCTATCAGGGCTGGGCTGATCGCCCGGGCCGGTTTCGTTCACTGGGCGATGGCCAGATCGACTTCAAGGCGATCTTCAGCAAACTGACTCAATACGACTTCAACGGCTGGGCCGTGCTGGAGTGGGAATGCTGCCTGAAAGACGCGGCACAAGGCGCTGCCGAAGGGGCGGCCTTCATCGAGCGACACATGATCACCCGAACCCGCAAGGCATTCGACGATTTCGCCAGTGTGAGTGCTGACGAGCAATCCAACCGGCGTCTGCTGGGCCTTGGCGAACCCTGATTACCACGCTGTTACCGACATAAAAATAATACGGTGATTGAAATGAACGTAATGAATGCGCGACTCAGCGTCATGATGTTTCTGCAGTTTTTTATCTGGGGCGGCTGGTTCGTCACCCTCGGCACCTTTCTCACCACGACACTGGCAGCAAGCGGCGGCCAGGTGGGAATGGCGTTCTCCACGCAGTCGTGGGGCGCGATCATTGCGCCGTTTGTCGTTGGTCTGATTGCTGATCGTTTTTTCAATGCCGAACGCATCTTGGCGGTGTTGCACCTACTGGGTGCGGTGCTGCTCTTTCAGCTTTATCGGGCAACTGATTTCAGCGCGTTTTATGCCTATGTGCTGGCCTACATGCTGGTCTACATGCCAACCCTGGCCTTGGTCAACGCCGTAGCCTTCCGACAGATCAAAGACCCGGCCCGGGAGTTTTCCCGCATCCGCGTGTGGGGCACCGTTGGCTGGATCGTCGCCGGCATCGTGATCAGTTTCGGCTTTGCCTGGGACGCTCAACAGGCGATTGCTGCGGGCGGTTTACGCAACACGTTCCTGATGTCTGCCGTGGCCTCGCTGGTGTTGGGGCTCTACAGCTTCAGCCTGCCAAACACTGCGCCGCTGAAGTCGACGGGCGATTCGCCAGGCATCAAACAGATGCTGGGGGCTGACGCGTTGGGCCTGCTCAAGGATCGCAGCTATCTGGTGTTCTTTCTTGCATCCATCCTGATCTGCATTCCTCTGGCGTTCTATTACCAGAATGCCAATCCGTTTCTGGCTGAAATCGGTGTCACCAACCCCACCGCGAAGATGGCCCTCGGTCAGGTCTCCGAAGTGCTGTTCATGCTTCTTTTACCGCTGTTCATCCAGCGTTTCGGCATCAAGATTGCCTTGCTGGTCGGGATGCTGGCCTGGGCCTTGCGCTATGTGTTGTTCGCCTACGGCAACAATGGCGACCAAGCGTTCATGCTGCTGATCGGTATTGCGCTGCATGGCGTGTGTTATGACTTTTTCTTCGTCTGTGGGCAGATCTACACCGATGCCAAAGCGCCCGAGCGCTTCCGCAGCTCTGCTCAGGGCCTGATCACCTTGGCCACTTACGGTGTGGGCATGCTGATCGGATTCTGGGTGGCGGGTCAGATCACTGACCACTTCACCGCGCAAAACGGCCACGACTGGAGAAGTATATGGCTGTTCCCGGCAGGATTTTCGGTGGTGGTTCTGCTGTGTTTCGCACTGGCGTTCAAAGGCCGAGGCGGCGAAAAGGAGGGGATGCCGTCGACCGTCTAGAAACGCCGTTCTGATAGGCGCAGCGGCAGAAAACAGAAAAAGCCTGCTTTTCAGGGCAGGCTTTTCGTTTACATCGCGCCGGCTTACTTCTGCTGAGCGGTCAGCGCCGAGTAGCTGTTCATCAGATTGCGGTAGTTGGGGATTCGCTGCGACAGCAGATTGCCCAGCCCTTCAATGTCGTTGCGCCAGTCGCGGTGCAGCTCACACGCCACCGAGAACCAGTTCATCATCTGTGCGCCAGCCTGAGTCATGCGGCTCCATGCAGCCTGCTGCACAGTGGTGTTGAAGGTGCCGGAGGCGTCAGTCACCACAAACACATCAAACCCTTCCGCCAGCGCCGACAAGGTCGGGAACGCTACGCACACATCCGTGACCACACCGGCAATGATGATCTGCTTGCGCCCGGTGGCTTTGATCGCCTTGACGAAGTCTTCGTTGTCCCACGCGTTGATCTGACCAGGACGAGCGATGTACGGCGCGTCCGGGAACATCTCTTTCAATTCCGGCACCAGTGGGCCGTTCGGGCCTTGTTCGAAACTGGTGGTGAGGATGGTCGGCAGTTCGAAGAACTTGGCCAGATCGGCCAGAGCGAGCACGTTGTTCTTGAACTCGTTTGGCGAGAAGTCCTGGACCAGGGAAATCAGGCCGGTCTGGTGATCAACCAGCAGCACGATGGCGTCGTCTTTGTTCAAGCGGTTGTAGGTTGGAGTAGTCATGGCGTGCGTCCCTTTTGAGTTTTTGAAGTTGTTGTTGCGTTCAAGTTGGGTACAGATTACTGACGCACAGGGACGGGATAAATCGGCTGAAAAGCGTTTCACCGTCAACTCAAAAGGGACAATACCGATCAACCAGCCACTTCTGCACTGTCGGCAGACATCAGCAACGACGCGGTCATCTCAGCGTGGCATACCGCAAGTATTTCATCGGCCAGCGCTGAATCAGCCGGACAGGCCCGAGACAAGATAATCGCACCAACCGCCCGCGCCAGCATGTCGATCATTTTCACTCTTCCCGCATCAGGCGCCGCATCAGGCCCTGTCGGGTACTTGTCGCCAAGCGTCTGCAGCGTGCGCTCGATGCCGTCGGCAAACGCCGTTTTCACTTCGTCAGACTGACGCGCTGCGTCGCCGCACAAGGCGGCCATGGTGCAACCGCTGCCCCGCCCGTCCCGATGTTCTTTCGACACATAGGCATCGATGAAACCCTGAACATCGAGAGTTTCGGCACCAACCAACGAGCGCGCAAGGCTGTTGGCCGAGGCTTCGGACATCAGGTCGGCCTTCGAGCCAAAGTGTTTGTAGAAACCGCCGTGGGTGAATCCGGCCGCCGCCATCAGGTCGGCGACGCCGACACCGTCAAAACCTCGCTCACGAAACAACACCGAAGCGGTCTCGACGATGTGCTCGCGGTTTGCCTGGGCCTGGGCTTTGGTGACTCTCACGTGCAATACCTCCGCTGAAAAATCATGCGCAGATGATACATAGATGTCGGCCATAATCAAAACCGTTGACAGTTTAGATTTCGATCATCATCCTAATTACAGGCATTATCGCTGCTCATCCACAGGCACGGATCCAACCCCATGACCGATCAAAATCTGTTCACGCCGTACACGCTTGGCTCCCTGACGCTGGCGAATCGAATTGTTCTCGCGCCGCTGACCCGTAATCGAGCGGGCGAAGGCTTTGTGCCCAGTGAATTCGCCGCCACCTATTACAGCCAGCGCGCCTCGGCTGGCCTGCTGATTTCTGAAGCGACGCAGATCTCCCGACAAGGCCAGGGCTATCAGGACACCCCGGGGATTTACACACAGGCGCAGATCGATGGCTGGCGCAAGGTGACCGCTGCGGTGCACGAAAAAGGCGCGAAGATCTTTCTGCAACTGTGGCATGTCGGCCGTGTTTCACATGTTGATCTTCAAGAAAACGGCGCCGCACCTGTAGCGCCCTCGGCGATACGCCCAGCGACCAAAGTGTTCGTCAACAACTGCTTTGAAGACGTTTCCGCGCCGCGAGCACTGGACATCAGCGAACTCCCGGGGATCGTCAACGATTTCCGCCAGGCAGCGGTCAACGCGATCGCCGCTGGGTTTGATGGTGTGGAAATCCACGGTGCCAACGGCTATTTGCTCGATCAATTCATCAAGGATGGCGCCAACGTGCGCACCGATGCCTACGGCGGCTCGATTGAAAATCGTGCGCGCTTGTTGCTGGAGGTGACGGCCGCGGTCGTCGCCGAGATTGGCGCAGATCGCACCGGTATTCGCCTCTCGCCGGTGTCGCCGGCCAACGGGGTGTCGAGCAGCGACCCGCAAGGGCAGTTCGATTACATCGTCGAGCAACTCGATGCGCTGGGCATCGTTTATCTGCACGTGGTCGAAGGCGCAACCGGCGGGCCGCGCGATGTCGCGCCGTTCGATTTCGGCGCTCTGCGCCAGCGTTTCAAAAACACCTACATCGCCAACAACGGCTACGACCTCGACCTCGCGAACGCGCGGATTGCCGAAGACCACGCCGACCTGATCGCCTTCGGTCGCCCGTTCATTGGCAATCCCGATCTGGTCGAGCGCCTGGCGGCCGGTGCGCCGTTGGCCGGTTTCAACCCCGCCACCCTGTATGGCGGTGGTGCAGAAGGCTACATCGACTATCCGACCTTGGCTGAATGGAGCGCTTCTGCCCAGTAAGCCGAGCTCCAGCGCATTTACTGCCTCTCCTTAATCGTTTTTTTGAAAAGAGATGACCCTATGAACGCCCACCCTACTGTTCTGATCACTGGCGCCTCGACCGGCATCGGCGCGGTTTACGCCGAACGTTTCGCCCAACGCGGGCATGCTCTGGTGCTGGTCGCCCGCGATCTTCAGCGCCTGGAAACACTCGCCGCGAAGTTGCGCAGCGAACACAGCGTTGCCATTGATGTGCTGCAGGCCGACCTGACCCAACTCAGCGATCTGCACACCGTCGAAACGCGCCTGCGCGACGATGCGCGCATTGGCATCCTCGTCAATAACGCGGGCGCCGCGCAGTCCGGCAACTTCATCGAGCAGAGCACCGATAAAGTGGCCAATCTGGTCGCCCTCAACACCACGGCACTGGTGCGGCTCGCCAGTGCCATCGCACCCCGTCTGGCGAAGGCCGGTGACGGCGCGATTATCAACATCGGCTCGGTGGTCGGTCTGGCCCCGGAGTTCGGCATGTCGGTGTACGGCGCGACCAAGGCGTTTGTGCTGTTCCTGTCTCAGGGGTTGAGTCTGGAACTATCGCCACTGGGCGTCTACGTACAAGCCGTGCTGCCGGCCGCGACGCGTACCGAGATCTGGGATCGCGCGGGCATCGACATCAACACCTTGAGCGAGATCATGGAGGTCACCGATCTGGTCGATGCGGCGCTGGTCGGTTTCGATCGGCGCGAGCCGGTGACCATTCCGCCGCTGCATGAAGGTGAGCGCTGGGATGCCTTGCAAACCGCGCGGCAGGGCCTGCTGGCACAGATTCGCCAGTCGGCAGTCGCCCAGCGCTATCTGGCGTGATTGCAGTGGAACATATGCCTTTCGTCACAGCCGCCAACCAATCGATTTTGGTTGGCGGCACGGCGTTCGCCTATCGCGACCTCGGTCCCAAATCGGCGGTACCGCTGTTTCTGCTCAATCATTGGGGCGCGGTACTCGACGACTTCGACCCGCGAATCGTCGATGGTCTGGCGCAAACCCGGCGCGTGATCGCCATTGACTATCGCGGTGTCGGCGGCTCCGGAGGCACCGCGCCCCTGACCGTCGCGCAGATGGCCGACGACGTCATCAGCCTGATCGCTGCGCTGGAATTCACCAGCGTCGATCTGCTGGGTTTTTCCCTTGGCGGATTCGTTGCTCAGGACATCGCGCTCAAAAATCCTGCCTTGGTGCGGCGCCTGATTCTGACCGGCACCGGACCTGCTGGCGGAGTCGGTATCGCCAAGGTCGGCGCGGTTTCCTGGCCACTGATGTTCAAGGGTTTGTTGACCCTGCGCGATCCCAAGTTCCACCTGTTTTTCACCACAACCACCAGCGGACGGCGGGCCGCGACAGACTTCCTGCAACGTTTGAAAGAACGCCGCAAAGATCGCGACAAGCGCCCGACACCCAGCGCTTTTCTACGGCAGTTGAGAGCCATCAAAGCATGGGGAGAACAGATGCCGCAGAACCTTGGCAGCTTGCAAATTCCGACGCTGGTGGTCAACGGTGACAACGACATCATGGTGCCCACGGTCAACTCGATTGACCTGGCGAACCGTATTCCCTACGCGCAATTGATCATTTATGAAGACGCCGGACACGGCGCGATTTTCCAGAACTACGCTGACTTTGTCAGCAAGGCGCAGGCGTTTCTCGACAGCTGAACCCATCTGCTCAGGCAACCCTGCCCTCCCCCAGAACCGTGAGAGCCGTCCCCACCATGAAAGCTTATTTTATCGATCGCTACGGCAAGCAGAACGGGCGTATTGGCGATGTCTGCGAGCCTGTACCCGGCGCCCACGACGTGCTGATTGAAGTCCATGCGGCCAGCGTCAACGTGCTCGATTCAAAGATTCGCAGCGGCGAATTCAAACTGATTCTGCCGTACTCATTCCCCTTGGTGCTGGGCAACGATTGTGCCGGTGTGGTGATTGAGGTTGGCGCAGCGGTCAAGGGTTTCAAGCCCGGCGACGCGGTGTATGCGCGCGTGCCCGATCAACGAATCGGCACGTTCGCCGAGCGAATCGCCGTCGAGCAAAACGCCGTGGCGTTGAAGCCTGCCAACCTCAATATGGAGCAAGCCGCCGGCATTCCCTTGGTTGCCCTGACAGCCTGGCAAGCGCTGGTCGACATCGCCCGTTTGCAAAAGGGGCAGAAGGTCTTGATTCACGCCGGTTCCGGCGGTGTCGGAACCATCGCCATTCAACTGGCCAAACACCTCGGCGCTGTTGTCGCGACCACCACCAGCACCGCGAATGTCGAATGGGTTAAAGCGCTGGGCGCAGACGTGGTGATTGATTACAAACAGCAGCACTTCGAGCAGGAACTGCGCGACTACGACGTGGTGCTGAACAGCCTCGGCACCGACGTGCTGGAAAACTCGCTCAAGGTACTCAAACCGGGTGGTCAGCTGATTTCCATATCAGGCCCGCCAACTGCCGAGTTCGCCAAGGCGCAGGGCCTGACCTGGCCGCTGCGGCAAGTCATGCGTTTGTTGAGCCTGAGCATTCGGCGCAAGGCGCGCAAGCGGGATGTCCGTTACAGCTTCCTATTCATGCGGGCGAGCGGTACACAACTGCAGGAAATCACCACGCTGATTGAAGCCGGCGAAATAAGGCCCGTGCTTGACCGCACCTTCGCCTTCGAGTCAGCGGGCCAAGCCCTGTCTTACGTCGAACAGGGCCGTGCGAAAGGCAAGGTAATCGTGCAGATCAAATAGTTGCCTGCCTGTAATCATCTGGCGAAAGACCCATGGATAACGTTGCCTGCGACACCGAAAAGCCCCCCGCCGACGAACTGCAAGACACGGAGAACAAACACCCACCTGAACCCGCGAACCACGAGACGCCCGACCCCAAGCAGCACAACGCGATACTGGGTGTTGCTCCGATCGTATGGCGGCCCTTGATGCTTGAGCCCTAAGTGTTCAACGGCGATTGCGGCGTATCCGGATTGAGTTGCCGGCGGCGAAACTGTCCCGGTGGCTGGCCGTGAATCTGCCGAAAGCGTCGGGAGAAATACGCCTCGTCAGCGAAGCCGCACAACCGCGCCACCTCGCCCACCGAGCGCGTGCTGTTGAGCAGGAAATTGCGCGCCGCGTGCATCCTGCGTTCGAGCACCAGTTCGGTGAAGGTCTTGCCGATCTCCTTGCGCAACCAGTGCGTCAGATAGGTCGGGGACAGGTACGTCGCCGCAGCCACCTTGATCAGATTGAGATCGGGATCGGCAATGTTCTTGCGCAAGTATTCGAACATGCGGCCCAGCGCATCCCGGCGGCTGACCTCGGCCGCATTCTCCTCGGCCAGACGCTTGAGTGGTTCGGCGTAAAGGAAACACACGCTGCCAATCAGTTGCAGCAACAAGCCCTTGAGCATCTCGCGCGTACCAAACTGACGGTTCTCGTCCAGCGTGCGCATCTGCTCGATCAAGGCACAGACCTTGGCGAAATCCTCATCCCCGAGAATGAAATCCAGATGCTCCTGAAAACGGAATGGCGATAACTCCGGCGCCAGCAGAATCGACACCTCCTCCAGGTCCATCGGGTCGCACTGCAAATGCGGCAACAGAAAGGTCTGGGAAAAATTGATCACCATGAAATTGCTGTCCGCTGGATGCGGGATTACGTGCACCCGGTGCGGCAGGATGAATGCCAGGGTATTGCGCGGAAACGGACGCTCGACGTTACCGATGTGCTGCACGGTGTCGCCACCGAGGTTGATCTGAATCTGGAAATACTCGTGCCGATGGGGACTGGTCTCGGCGCGCCGGCCCTTTTTGTCGCGAATGTAGAAGTCGGTCAATTCGCTGCGCTGCTGCATGACATAGGTGGGAATACGGCTGAGTGACGACATCTGCGCAGAATCCTCGACAGGTATTGGCAGTGAGCTGACGACCCTCATCTTGCAGACATGTACGCAATACACGCAAGCAGTCATACGACGACCTGCCTTTCCAAGGAATTTTTATCCTCGATATGGCGTTTAGCCTGTCCAAAACCGCCGGGAATGTATCAAGATTTTTTATTGTTAATAATCAACGCATTAACAGCCTTATCTAAAAATAAACTTAGGAAATAATCGGATTTATTTTTTGGACAGGTTTAGCAACGCCGCTTCCATAGAAAAAAAACGTTCTAACCCCTCGGTTGCTTTACCAACGTTGTACGACCACTGTGAGCCGACGCAGCCCAACCTCTTCCAAAAACAATCACAGGTGTGCACGTCATGATTCTGCTATTCCCCCTCGCCACCCCTCCCGACATTGTCTCGATCACGCCGACTGGAAGACGTTTCTGAACGTCTGACGCCGGCTGTTCGCACCGTTCGTTTCAGTATCGATTGGCATGCCCCGACCATCGCGGGCAAACGCCTTCGGCTGCACGAAAACATCTCGACTCTTCTAACAATAACGAGGTCTCTTCATGTCGAATTCACATGCTTCCCAAGCCACCGTGCCGCCGGTGATAGACGGTGCCCGGGACGCCGTCGTGCCGCAGCGTCTGCCCTCGCGGCGGCGCTGGTTCATGCTCTCGTTGCTGCTGATTGCGACGATCATCAACTACATCGACCGGGTCAATATCTCGATTGCCGCGCCGTTCATGGCCAAGGATCTTGGCTTGGACAAGATCGAGATGGGCCTGATTTTCTCGGCATTTGCCTGGACTTACGCCTTGGCCCTGGTGCCGGCCGGGTTCATCGCCGACCGCTTCGGTTCGCGCTTCACTTACGGCGTGTCGCTGATCAGTTGGTCGACGGTGACTGTGTGCCAGGGCTTTGCCACAGGATTTGCTTCTTTGTTCGGTTTGCGTCTGGCGGTCGGTGCCATGGAAGCACCGGCGTTTCCGGCCAACAGTCGCGCGGTGACGGTGTGGTTCCCGGCGCGGGAGCGCGGTCTGGCCAGCAGCATCTACGTCTGCGGGCAATACCTGGGGACGGCGCTGTTTACCGGTGCCCTGCTCTGGCTCGCGACCAGCTTCGACTGGCGTCACGTGTTCTACAGCACCGGCGTACTCGGCATCGTGTTCGGGGTGTTGTGGCTGTACCTGTATCGTGACCCGCTAAACTGCAAGAAAGTCAGCAAAGAAGAACTGAAGTACATCGAAGCCGGCGGCGGTCTGGTCAAAAGCAGTCAGGAACGCACCCGCTTCAACTGGCGGCAAATTGCTGAACTGTTCAGCTACCGCCAGATCTGGGCAATTTGCATCGGCAAATTCGCCAGCACCTCGGCGCTGTACTTCTTCCTGACCTGGTTCCCCACCTACCTGATCGAAGAACGCCAGCTGACCATGATCAAGGCCGGGATCTTCGCTGTTCTGCCGTTTGTAGGCGCAACGGTCGGCATCCTCCTCGCCGGCATCGTGTCGGATTTGTTGATCCGCCGTGGCTACTCGATGTCGTTCGCTCGCAAGTTGCCGCTGGTGATCGGCTCGATGCTGGGCATGTCCATCGTGCTGGTGAATTTCACCGACTCGAACACGATCTGCATCGCCGTGCTCACCATTGCGTTCTTCGCCCAAGGCATCGCCTCGTCTTCGTGGGCGGCCGTGTCGGAAGTGGCACCCAAGGAGCTGATCGGCTTGACCGGCGGGATCACCAGCCTGGCCGCCAACATCGGCGGCATCGTCACGCCGATCGTGATTGGCGCGATCGTGCATGCCACCGGTTCATTCGCCTGGGCCTTCTGGTTCATTGGCGGCGTGGCGCTGATCGGCACCCTCTCCTACTCGCTGTTGCTCGGACGCTTGTACCGCATCGAGTTGAAGGTGCGCTAAAGCCAACAGCACCGTTTTCTCCAACTGGAGGCGGCTTTCGTCCAACTTCACCAACGACTGCCGCCGTACGCTGAAGCTACCAACAGGACTCTTAACAGGATGAACATGACTGAATACGTCTTCACGCCGGATCTGCCCGTGACCTTGCCCGTTGTCGGCAGTGAACAACGTTTTCCCGTTGGCCGGGTATTTTGTGTCGGCCGCAATTACCCGTGGCCAGATGCCGTCGGCCAGTCGCGCCAGCCACCGGTGTTTTTCATGAAACCAGCCAGCAATGTCGTCGACGCCGTTGGTGAGGTGGCATTCCCTTCGCTGACCGACGATTTCGCCCACGAAATCGAACTGGTGGTGGCCATCGGTGAAGGCGGCGCGAATATTCCGGAGAACGAGGCGCTGGCTTATGTCTGGGGCTACGCCGCCGGCCTCGACCTGACCCGCCGAGATGTTCAGCGTGCCGCCAAGAGCAATGGTTTGCCGTGGGAAGGTGCCAAGGTGTTCGACGGCGCCGCGCCGATGACCGCCATCGTGCCAGTGACCCGCGCGGGCCATCCCGAAGGCGAATTATGGTTGAACGTCAACGGCGAGGAGCGTCAGCGCGACAGCCTCGACAGCCAGATCTGGTCGGTGGCTGAAGTGATCAGCCGGATCTCCCGGTCAGTGGCGCTCAGGGCCGGCGACCTGATCATGACCGGCAGCCCGGCCGGCGTCGACGGCCTGCAACCGGGCGATGTGATCAACGCCGGAATCGACGGGATCGGCCAACTGGAAATGCGTGTCGGCCCAAGAGATTGAACGCCCTGCACGCCTCAGTGATTTGAAGACAGGAGAACAACAAGATGTCCATCACTCAAGCTTTGAAAGTCGCGCTGGTCACCGGCGCCGGTAGCGGAATCGGCCGCTCTGTGGCGCTTGGCCTGTTGGCCGACGGCTACACCCTGGTGCTTGCCGGTCGCCGGCCGGAACCGTTACAGGCGCTGGTCGAACTGGCGGCAAGCGAGGGGCACGAAGCCCTCGCGGTGCCCACCGATGTGCGCGACCCGGTCAGTGTCGATGCGCTGTTCGCAACCATTGCCGAGGTCTACGGACGACTGGATGTGGTCTTCAACAATGCCGGGGTCAACGCCCCCGCCGTGCCCTTGGATGAACTGACGTTCGAACAGTGGCGCAACGTGATCGACACCAACCTCAACGGGGTTTTCCTCTGTGCTCGTGGTGCCTTCGGACTGATGCGTCGTCAACAGCCTCAGGGCGGACGCATCATCAATAACGGGTCGATTTCGGCGCACACCCCGCGCCCGTTCAGCAGCGTCTACACCGCCAGCAAACATGCAGTGCTGGGCCTGACCAAATCGCTGGCGCTGGACGGTCGCGAATTCAACATCGCCTGCAGCCAGATCGACATCGGCAACGCCCTGACCGAGATGTCGGTACGCATGACCAAAGGTGTACGTCAGGCCAACGGCAGCATCGCCGTGGAGCCAATGGTCGACGTCAAGCATGTCGCCGATGCGGTGCGCTACATCGCCGGCCTGCCGCTGTCGGCCAACGTTCTGAACATGACCGTCATGGCCACCGCCATGCCGTTTGCCGGTCGCGGTTGAACCGGCCTTTTTATTCGGTAAGAGAGGTTTACATGAAGCCAGAAGTCTTGCAGCTCAGCCCGATCCTGATTCCTGAAATCAACACGCGTCTCGATGAACTGTTTACGGTCCGCCGCTATTTCCAGCAGGCGGACAAACAGGCGTATTTACAGGAACACGGTGCGAATATTCGCGGGGTGATCACCGGTGGCCATACCGGCATCACCCAAGCCGTCATGGCGCAACTGCCGAAACTTGAAGTGGTGGCGGTCAACGGCGTAGGTACCGATGCGGTTGACCTGGCTTACGCTCGGGATCGCGGCATCCGCGTGACGGCGACCATTGGCGCGTTGACCGAAGACGTCGCCGACCTTGCCATCGGTTTGCTGATTTCCGTGTGTCGCGGGCTGTGTACCAGTGATCGCTATGTACGCTCGGGTCAATGGCCGCACAGCACCACACCGCTGGCGCCTCTGCCGCTGGCACGTCAGGTGTCCGGCATGCGTATCGGCATTGTCGGCATGGGCCGGGTTGGCCGCGCGGTGGCCAGCCGAGCGGCGGCCTTCGGCTGCCCGATCAGTTACACCGACCTGCAACCGATGAGCGACGTCAGCCACACCTTTGTCGCCGACCTCAAACAACTGGCTCGCGACAGCGATGCGCTGATTCTCGCCGCCGCTGCCGACAAGGCCGAGGCCATCATCGATGCCTCGGTGCTCCAGGCCTTGGGCAAGGACGGTTATCTGATCAATGTGGCACGGGGCAAACTGGTCAACGAGGCTGATTTGCTGGCGGCACTGAATGCCGGCGAAATCGCCGGTGCCGGGCTGGATGTGTTTGTCGATGAACCGAATGTGCCAGAAGCCTTGTTCGGCAACGAACAGGTGGTGCTGCAACCGCACCGCGCCAGCGCGACATTACAGACGCGCACGCGGATGGGTGAGATGGTGGTGGCGAGTTTGCTCGACAGCTTTGCAGGGAAAACGCCGCAAGGTTGTGTCACTGGCTAAGTGGCGCGTGCCGAAACAGCTGCCCTCACCCTAGCCCTCTCCCCCAGGAGAGGGAACCGATTGGGGGATATTGGCGATGGACGCCGACGTGCAATAGCGGCTGTGAATCCATGACCGCCAAGCATTGCGGATTGACCCGTCATCGACGCAATCCGTCAGGTCGATGCGTAGGCTCCCTCTCCCGCAGGGAAAGGGGCCGATTGGGGGATGTTGGCGATGAGCACCGACGTGCAATAGCGCCTGTGAATCCATCACCGTCAGGCATTACCGATGAATCCATAATCGACGCGATCTGTCAGGTCGATGCATAACGCAAGACACCTCGGTCGGCCCCCTCTCCCTCAGGGAGAGGGCTGGGGTGAGGGGCCGCCGTTGCAGCGTCGAACGCGGCTTACAAGGTGTAGGAAATCCCCACCTGCACCGTTCTCGGCGCTCCCGGATAGGCGTAGACATTACCGAACGCGCCCTCTTCATAATCCCGATCAAACAGATTCTTCACGTCAAGATTGAGCCGCACCTTCTCGTTGACCTTATAGAAGCCGAGCAAATCGACGACGGTGTAGCTGTCCATCGAGAACGCAGTATTGGCGGTTTGCCCAGCACGCTCGTCGACGTATTTGAGTCCGGTGCCCAGGCCCAAACCTTTAAGCGCTCCGTCCTGAAACTCGTAAACGTTGAGCAGGCTGAAGCTGTTTTGCGGAATGTTCATCAACCGTGTGCCGGAGCGGATCACATTGTCCTTGGTCACTTCGGCATCCACGTAGGCGTAGCCGCCGATGACGCGCCATTCTGGTGTCAGGTTGCCGGCGACGTTCAGATCGAAACCACGGCTGCGCACTTCCCCGGCCGCCACACTGAAGGTCGAATCCACCGGGTCGGTGGTCAGCACGTTGCGCTTTTCGATCTGATAGATCGCCGCATCGACGCTCAACTGATGATCCAGCGCCTCCCACTTGATGCCCATTTCATAAGACTTGCCTTTCTCTGGGGCGAAGCCTCCGCCCACGCGGCTCGCGCCGGTATTGGGCTTGAACGAGCGCGCGGTGTCGGCATAGACCGCCAGGGTGTCGGTCAGGTCGTAGGTCACGCCGAGGCGCGGGGTCACCGCGTTGTCGCTGGCCTGCCAGTTTTTGCCGCCCGGCACGTAGGTTTCATAGTCGTGCTCGAATCGTTCGAACCGCGCCCCGGCCAGGACCTTCAGACGCTCGGTCAACGCCACCTGGTCCTGCACGAACGCGGCATAGGTCTTGAGATTTTCCTTGTCGTGGGTCGGGGTGCGGGTCAATACCGGACGCGGCTGGCCGTAAACCGGATCGAAGATGTCGATCGGGTAGGCGCCGACCGCGCCGCTGGAGCGCTGAATGATCGACTTGTAGTCGTAATCTTCATACTCGATACCGGTCAGCAAGGTGTGCTGCAAGCCACCGGTGCTGAAATGACCGGTCAGATTGAGTTGAGTGTCCTTGTCGGTCCACTCCAGTTTGCGGTAGTTGAAGTTGCGCCCCAGGGTTCGACCGTCATCGGCAATGCCGTTGGCTTCGATCGCATTGCCCTCAAGCGAGCCGTCGAGCCACTGGAAGCCACCGCCCAGCGTCCAGTCATCATTGAGCAGATGTTCGAAGCGCAGTTGCGCCATGTTGTTGTCGTTGTGCAACTTGCCGGCGTCTTTCTCGCCGAAGAACGTGTCCCGCGAGGCCGTGCCGATCTGTTTGGCGTAACGCGTCACGCCGCGATCCAGCGGATGATTGTTGCGCATGAAATCACCCTCGAAAATCACTCGAGTGGTATCGCTGGCCTGCCAGGTCAGCACTGGCGTGATGCCGTAGCGCTCGGTCTCGACGTGATCGCGAAAGGTGTCGCCGCCCTCGCCCACCACGTTCAATCGATAGGCCAGACGCCCTTCTTCATCCAGCGGGCCGGAGGCGTCCAGCGTGCCGCGTTTCATGCCTTGATCATTCAACTGACTGCCCAACGTGACCGTGCGCTCGGCCAATGGCTGCTTGGACACAACGTTGAAGGTGCCGCCCGGATCACCACGGCCATAGAGCATCGTCGCCGGCCCGCGCAGCACTTCCAGACGCTCGATGGTGTTGGCGTCGGGCATGTTCGGGTAGCCGCGATTGATCGGGAAACCGTTGCGGTAGAACTCGCCAGTGGTGAAGCCGCGCACGGTGAATGTGGTCAGGCCCTGCCCGCCGAAATTGTTCGCGCGGCCGACGCCGCCGGCGTAATCCAGTGCGTCTTGCAGACGGGTGGCGCCGAGGTCTTCGACCGCATCCTTGGTCACTACGCTGATCGATTGCGGGGTTTCATGGATCGAACTGTCGGTGCGCGTGGCGCTGGCCGAGCGCGTCGCGCGGTAACCCTGCACCGGGCCGTCGGCTCGTTCGTAATCCGCTGTACCGACCACGTCGGTTGCGTCCAGCTCTAGCGCTGAGGATGTTGAATCGGCCTGTTCGGCCCACGAGGAAGAAGACAACGCCTGCAGCACGCAAATGGAAAGCAGAGTACGACGCATGAAATGAAAACCTTGTGAATAGGCCAGAACGAAGGGTGAAACCGCCAGAACAGCGGCGCGGATGGTATACCAGAGATCGTGTAATTGAAACTTATTCTTATTTGTCATGTTGGTCAGGATTCGTGAGCCGGACTCATGACTCCATCCTGGCAAGGCGCATTATCAGATGCGTTTCAATGGCCTAGGCTCGTAGGCGATATGGCCTGCAACGCTGGTGCTGAGGCGCCCGGCGTTGTCCGCCAGCCCGCCTGAAGAGGAACTCAGCGATGAAATTCGACACACCGGCCGGCACTAATCCGATCGATCAATTGAACGTCATCGGCCAGCCCGCCGACCGCATCGATGGCAAGTTGAAAACCACCGGGACCGCGCCCTACGCGTATGAACAACATGCCGCAGTGCCCAATCCTGCCTATGGGTATATCGTCGGCGCCGGGATCGGCAAGGGACGAATTGCCTCGATCGACTCGACGCAGGCGAGCAACAGTTCCGGGGTGATCGCGATCGTCACCTACGAGAATGCCGGGCCTTTGGCCAAGGGCGAGTTCTATGTCGCGCGCGCCTTGGCCGGCCCGCAGGTGGACCACTATCACCAGGCTGTCGCGATCGTCGTCGCGCAGACATTTGAAGAGGCCCGCAGCGCCGCCCACCTGCTGGAAATCACCTATGTCGCCGAACCCGGCGCGTTCGATCTGGCGGCCGCCAAGGATTCGGCAACCCCGCCCCCACCCGCCGGCTTCGGCCCCCCGCCGCAGACGCAGACCGGAGATTTCGAAGGTGCCTTCAGCGCCGCACCGATCCAGATCGACCAGCACTACAGCACGCCGGATCATGCGCACGCGATGATGGAACCCCACGCCACCATCGCCCAGTGGAACGGCAATTCGCTGACGTTGTGGACGTCGATCCAGCAGATCAACTGGGGCGTGCGCGATCTGGCCAAGACACTCGGCATACGCAAAGAAGATATTCGTTTGATATCGCCCTACATCGGCGGCGGTTTCGGCGGCAAAGGCACGATCCTGTGTGACGCGGTGCTGGCGGCGCTGGCGGCACGCCACGCCGGGCGTCCGGTGAAAGTCGCGCTGCCACGTCCGCTGATGTTCAACAATTTGACCCATCGCCCCGCGACGCTTCAACGCATTCGCATCGGTGCCAGCCGCGAAGGTTTGATCACTGCCATCGGCCATGAGAGTTGGTCAGGCAACCTGCCCGGGGGCCGGGCCGAAGCCGCGACGGCCTCGACACGTTTGCTCTACGCTGGCGCCAACCGCATGACCCGCTTGAATCTTGCCGTGCTGGACCTGGCTGAAGGCTCGGCCATGCGCGCGCCGGGGGAAGCACCGGGGATGATGGCGCTGGAAATTGCCATGGATGAACTGGCGGAAAAACTCGGCATCGACCCACTGCAGTTGCGCCTGCTCAACGACACCCAGGTCGACCCCGAACAGCCATCGCGCCCGTTCTCGACACGGCAACTCGTCGAGTGCTTACAAACCGGCGCCGAGCAATTCGGCTGGCACCAGCGCAACGCAAGCGCCGGGCAACGTCTGGAGAATGGCTGGCTGATCGGCATCGGTCTGGCGTCCGCCATACGTGGCGCGCCAACCACCGCATCGGCGGCCCGTGTGCGTCTTGATCGGCACGGCACAATCATTGTCGAAACCGACATGACTGATATCGGCACCGGCAGCTACACGATCATTGCGCAAACCGCCGCCGAGATGATGGGTGTGGAACTGGACCGGGTCGAAGTGCGCCTTGGCGACTCGCGCTTTCCGGAGTCGTCGGGATCGGGCGGGCAATGGGGTGCAGCGTCGTCTACCGCCGGGTTCTATGCCGCTTGCGTCAAGTTGCGCGAAGCCGCTGCCCGCGCCGTCGGACTTGATCCGCAAACGGCCGAATTTGCCCACGGCGAGGTGCACGATGGCACGCGGCATTTTCCTTTGGCTCACGCGGCGGCCGCAGGCGATCTCGTTGGCGAAGACCGCATGGAATTCGGCGATCTGGCCCAGCGCTTTGCCCAGCAGACCTTTGGCGCACATTTCGCCGAAGTCGCGGTCAACGCGGCGACCGGCGAGATTCGCCTACGTCGCCAATTGGCGGTCTGCGCAGCAGGGCGGATTCTCAATCCGAAGACCGCGCGCAGCCAGATCATCGGCGGCATGACCATGGGCGCCGGGGCCGCACTGATGGAAGAACTGCAGGTCGACAAGCGCCTTGGTTTTTTCGTCAACCATGACCTCGCCGGTTACGAAGTGCCGGTGCACGCCGATATTCCCCATCAGCAGGTGATTTTCCTCGATGAGGTCGACCCCTACGCCACGCCGCTCAAGGCCAAAGGTGTCGGCGAGTTGGGCATCAGTGGCGCCGCAGCGGCCATCGCCAATGCGATTTACAACGCCACCGGCGTGCGCGTGCGTGATTACCCGATCACGCTGGACAAACTTATCGCGCACTTGCCGGAGCAGATTTGACGCCCTGTTCAGTCAGCCCGGCGCGCGCTGGCTGAACACTTCCTTGAACACCGGCACGGCGGAAAACGCATTCGGCCATCCGGCATAGAACGCCAGTTGGGTAATCATTTCCGCCGCTTCGGTCTGGCTCAAACCGTTGTCCATCGCCCGACCCAGGTGATAGCCGACCTGGCCGGTCTGCCCGTTGGCCACCAACGAACTGACCGTGATCAGGCTGCGATCGCGAGGCGCCAGACCTGGCCGCAACCACAGATCGCGGAACAGCGCTTTGGTGGTGAACTCGACCAGCCCCGGCGCCACTGATCCCACCGCCGCATTCACGCGCTCCACGCGGTCAGCTTCGCGAGCCTGGTCCAGCGGCAGCAACGACGGCGCAACCGGTGCCAGTTGCTCAGCATCGATGTTGCGCGCGGAGAACACCTCGCCGGCGATAGGCAGAGCCGCTGACGCATTGCCCCAACCGGAATAAAACGCCAGGTGATTGAGCGTTTCGGACAGCTCAAGCGGCGTGACACCGTTGTCCAGTGCAAGGTTGAATTGCGCGGCCATCTCGGCGGTTTGCCCGCGTGCAATCAACACCGCAACCGTCACCAGACTGCGGTCACGCGGTGACAATCCCGGGCGTTCCCATACTTCGCCAAACAACATGGCATCGGTGTTATGAGCCAGTGCCGGGGACACGGCAGCCGCGGCGTCGGAGGTCATTGCAGGTGAACGTTTCATTGAGGTCGAACCTTTTTCAGTTGAAGCACAGGCTGTCAGCAACAGTGCGATGGCCGTCAACAGAAGTCGGCTGGAGTGGGTCACGCTACGAACCGGGAGTGCTGCCATCGTTAAGCTCCTGCTGACGGGATAATCAGCCGCTACGGTAAACCGACGAGGATCTTGCGACTATCTGCGCTCAGTTTCATGAAGTCATGAACACCGTTCATCAATCTGCCTCCTCCATAGAAAGCGAATGGTGCCAAAAACTGGCACTGCCCCGTTATAGAGTCGGTGTCATGTCCACTCTCGGAAGGCGAACCCAACATGTCAGCAGGTTATAAACGTATTCAGTATTCGCGCTACGGCGGCCCGGACGTGATGCGCGTCGAAGCATTCCAGTTGCCAGCACCCGGCAAGGATGAAGTGCTCGTGCAGGTCAGATTTGCAGCGATCAACCCCATTGACTGGAAGTTGCGTCAGGGCCGGATGAAGCTGATCACCGGCAGAACATTTCCGCGCGCGATGGGTATGGATTTCTCTGGCGTGGTTCTTGCGGTTGGGGCGAGTGTCAGACGCTTCCAGGTCGGCGACGCGGTTTTCGGGCTATCCCGCTTCAAAGAAAGTGGCGCATTGGGCGAAGCCGTCGTGACCAAGGAGGACTTTCTGGCGAGCAAACCGGATACTCTTTCCTTCGCCGATGCGGCGTGCCTTGGTACACCGGGCATTACCGCGTGGAACGGGCTGATCGACAAGGCCAGACTGCAAGCCGGTCAGCAGGTTTTCATCAATGGTTGCGCGGGGGCAGTCGGCGAAGCGGCGGTGCAGATCGCCCTGATGTCGGGGGCCACGGTATCGGGCAGTTGCAGCGCGTCGGACGTTGCCCGGGCACAGGCGCTGGGGGTATCGACCGTCTACGACTACCGGTTAACGGACCTGAAGAGGCTGCCGGCGCGCTTCGATGTGGTGTATGACACGGCCGCGACGATGACGGTCTCGACCGGTATCGGATTGCTGCGTCCGGGCGGCTGTTTGCTTGATCTCAATCCGGGTCCGGGTAAATTCCTGCGTGGCCTGATTGATCGGCGACTGAAACTGGTCATTGGCACACCGCGACACGAAATCCTCGAAACACTGGCCAGTGCCGCCAGTGAGGCACGCTTGAAGATTCGGCTAGGAGAAGTGGTGCCGCTGGACGGCGCCATACAACTGATCCGCGAGCTCGAACAGGGCCGCAAACTCGGCGGCAAAGGTGTCGTCGCCATGGAGCGTTAATGGCCAGAAGTCATCGTCTGTTTGAGCTGATGCAAGCGCTGCGGCGTCATCGTCGTACGGTGTCCGGCAAGGCCTTGGCGGCTGAATTGGGCGTGTCGTTGCGCACGATTCGCCGCGACATCGTCACGCTGCAAGGCATGGGGGCCGAGATCGACGGCGAGCCGGGCCTTGGGTATGTGCTCAAGCCCGGTTTTGTCCTGCCGCCGTTATCGTTCAGCGCCGAGGAAATACAGGCCTTGGTCATCGGCGCGCAATGGGTCAGCCGGCAGACCGACAGCCAACTCGCGGGCGCCGTCAACAATGCCCTGGCGAAAATCAGTGCCGTGCTGCCCGCACAGATGCGGCCGATCTTCGAAGACGAAACCTTTTACGTGGCCAAACCGCAAAAGCCCGACACAACCATCGACCTCAGCGAGATTCGTCGGGCGCTGCGCGAGCAGAACAAGCTGCGCATCGCGCTAGCGCTCGAACATGCGGAAGCCGCCGAACACATCATCTGGCCGATCATGTTGGGCTTTATCGAAGGCAAGCGCTGCATCGCGGCGTGGTGCGAAGGCGACAGCCGGTTTCGCGTGATCGATATGGCTGACCTTGCGACGGTGCAGGTGCTCGTCGAACACTACGCGCCTGACCGCCGGCGCTTGATCAAACAATGGCGTGCCGAGGATGTGCGGCCCTGCAACAGTCAGGGCGAGGCGTGTTGAGTCATGTAACCTGGCCCACAACGGCCCCACCGCTCACACCGCCAGCAGTTGTCGGGTCATCGCCATCGAGGTCTGCAGCGACTGCCCGGTACGCTGCAATTTGTTCAGCAAACTGGCGCCCAACCACAGCTGATAAAGGGTTTCCGCCAGATGCCGGGCGTCGCCTGCGGGCAGGCTGTTTTCGGCCTGGCCCTGTTCGATGCACAGAGTGATGCGCGCCACCACTTGCTCGGCGCCATCGCGCAAGGTCAGGCGCATCGACTCCGACAGGTCGGCGACTTCGGCGCTGAGTTTGACTACCAGACACTCATCGCCGTGCCCTTCGAGGGTGCAGCGGTTCTGCCAGCCCTGCCAGTAATCCATCAGCCGCTCATAGGCGCTCAGCCCCGGCAGCGTCAGGCGCCGTTCCATGTCGGCGAGGTAGCCGACGAAGTAATCCGCGAGCAACGCCTGACCGTACAACTCTTTGGATTTGAAGTAGTGATAGAACGAACCCTTGGGCACACCGGCGGTTTGCAGGATTTCGTTGAGGCCGACACTGGTGAAGCCCTTCTCGGCCATCATCCGGTGGCCGGTGTCGAGCAAGTGTTGGCGGGTGTCGTCGTAGGTCGCTTTCATCGGGCGCACATTACCAGGCAATAGACCAGTCGTATATTTCGAGGAACGGAAGTTTGCCATACCTGTCGATGAAAAACCGCAGGATAAAAAATTACTAGACGACTGGTCTAATTGGAATCTATGCTGCGCCCCGACAAACGTTTTCTGACCGGTGTGGCCGATGTGCGAATCCTTCGCTCAATCGAAGACACCTGATCGACTCAAGGTGCTCTATGAAAATCCTGATGGTTTTGACTTCCCACGATCAACTCGGCAACACCGGCAAGAAAACCGGCTTCTGGCTGGAAGAGTTCGCCGCGCCCTACTACGCCTTCAAGGATGCTGGCGTCGACGTCACCCTGGTCTCGCCGGCCGGTGGCCAGCCGCCGCTGGACCCGAAAAGCGATGAGCCCGATGCGCAGACCGCCGAGACCGATCGCTTCCGCAAAGACTCTGCCGCACAACAGGCACTGGCCAATACCGGTCGCTTGGCCGACGTCAGCGCAGATGATTTCGATGCCGTGTTTTACCCGGGCGGCCACGGCCCACTGTGGGACCTGGCCGAAGACAAGCAGTCGATCGCGTTGATCGAAGCGTTTGACCGCGCCAACAAACCCCACGGTTTTGTCTGCCATGCGCCGGGTGTGTTGCGTCACGCCCTCACCGCTGACGGCAAACCGCTGGTCCAGCATCGCCAGGTCACCGGTTTCACCAACTCCGAAGAAGAGGCCGTCGGCCTGACGGACGTCGTGCCGTTCCTGATCGAGGACGAGTTCCAGCGCCTCGGCGGCCATTATTCGAAAGTCGCTGACTGGCAGGTTCATGTGGTCGCCGATGGGCAATTGGTGACTGGCCAGAATCCTGCCAGCTCTGCCGCTGTCGCGAAAAAACTGCTGGAGATGCTGGGCTAAACCCTCGCGTCCAACCTCCTAACGCCGGGTGCGTATTGCCCGGCGTTATTTTTTCACCTGATAAATAGTCGACTGGTCTAATAAACCCAAAGACAAGGTAATCCATGAATAGCAGCCCGTTCTTCACCCCGGCCAAACTCGGCCATCACACCCTGAAAAACCGCATCGTCCTGCCGCCACTCACCCGCCAGCGCAGCACCCAACCGGGCAACGTCGCCAATGAACTGATGGCAGAGTATTACCAACAGCGCGCCGGCGCCGGTTTGCTGGTCACCGAAGGCACGCAGATCGAACCCCGAGGTCAGGGTTACGCGTGGACGCCGGGCATTCATACGCCTGAACAAATCGCCGGTTGGCGCAAAGTCACCAACGCCGTACATGCCGTGGACGGGGTGATTTTCGCGCAGTTGTGGCACGTCGGCCGTGTCTCCCACACCGCGCTGCAACCCGACGGCGCAGCGCCGGTTTCGGCCTCCGCCGTGGCTACAGATCGGGTCAGCGTGTTTATCGAAACCGCCCCCGGCGCCGGTGAACTGGTGCCACCGTCGGCACCTCGCGCGCTGAGCACCGATGAAGTTCAGGAACTGGTGCAGCTGTACATCCAGGCCGCACGCAACGCGATGGACGCCGGTTTCGACGGCATCGAATTGCACTGCGCCAATGGTTATCTGGTGAACCAGTTCATCTCTGCCCACAGCAATTTGCGCGATGATCAGTACGGCGGTTCGCTGCACAATCGTCTGCGCTTTCTCAAGGAAGTGGTCGCCGGCGTCGCCGAGTGCATCGGCAAGGAAAAAGTCGGCGTGCGCTTCGCCCCACTGTTTACCACCACTGATGAAGCGCGGACCTATTTGGGCATGGTCGAGGAAGATCCGCACACCACTTACATCGAAGCGATCAAAGTGCTGCAGGACGTGGGCATCGCCTATCTGTCGATCGCCGAAGCCGACTGGGACAACGCCCCGGCGATGCCACTCACATTTCGTCAGGCGGTACGCGACACCTTCAGCGGCGCGATCATTTATGCCGGGCGTTACACCGCAGAATCCGGCGCGCAACTGCTCGATTCCGGGCTGGCAGACTTGGTCGCATTTGGCCGCCCGTTCATGGCCAACCCCGATCTGCCTGTGCGGATTGCCAATGACTGGCCGTTGAATGCGTTGAACCCCGTGACGGTGTATGGCGGTACCGCCGAGGGCTATACCGACTACCCCGTTTATCCCGGCTAAGCCTTTCCACGCGGCGTCAAGCGCTCCCACAACAGCGGGAGCGTTTATCCGAGTCGGAGTGCAAGCTCTTGTGGGAGCGAGCCTGCTCGCGAAAGCGGCGGGTCAGTCACTCACACTGTTGAATGTGACGACGCCTTCGCGAGCAGGCTCGCTCCCTCAGGAGAGATCTGAATATCACGCAATTCACCGCACAAAAACCTATACAATGACTACAATCTGTACAACTATCTGGACTTAACGTTTAAACGTCCATCAGGCAGCCTGCTGCTCACTACGCTGAATCCGTGAAATGAACAAAACCCACCGGCTGTGCCTCGTTCTGGGTGACCAGTTATCGTTTGATCTGGCTTCATTGGCAGGTCTGGATCGCGAACAGGATCGTGTGCTGCTGGTCGAGGTCATGGAAGAAGCCAGCCATGTTGCTCATCACCCACAGAAGATCGCCCTGATCTTCAGCGCCATGCGTCACTTCGCTCAAGCACTGAAAGACCAAGGCTTCCGCGTGCATTACGTGACCCTCGACGACCCGCACAACAGCGGCTCGGTGCCCGGCGAATTAAAGCGCTGGCAGGCGCTGCTGCAAGCCAAGGAGGTGCACCTGACCGAATGCGGCGACTGGCGTCTGGAGCAATCACTGAAGGATTGTGGCTTGCCGATCCACTGGCATGCCGATAACCGCTTCCTGTGCAGCCGCGACGAATTCCGCGCGTGGGCCGCTGGCAAAAAGCAGTTGCGCATGGAGTTCTTCTACCGCGAGATGCGCCGCAAAAGTCGTCTGCTGCTCAACGGCGATGGCACGCCGGTCGGCGGCGCGTGGAACTTTGATGCCGACAATCGCAAAGCCCTGCCCAAAACCGTCAAGGCGCCCTACCCGGCGGGTTTTACCGACGATGCAATCACCCTCGATGTCCTCGCACTGGTCAAGGATCGCTTCGCCAGTCACTACGGCAGCCTCGATGATTTCAACTATCCGGTGACGCATGCCGATGCCCAGGCATTGTGGGCGTACTTTCTCGATTACGGCCTGGCCGGCTTCGGCGATTATCAGGACGCCATGGCCAGCAACGAACCGTTTCTGTTCCATGCCCGCATCAGCGCTGCACTGAACATTGGCTTGCTCGATCTGCGCCAACTCTGCGCCGATGTGGAGTCGGCGTATTGGTCCGGCAGCATCGCGCTGAATGCCGCCGAAGGCTTCATCCGCCAACTGATCGGCTGGCGCGAATATGTGCGGGGCGTTTATTGGCTGCACATGCCGGAATACGCCGAGGGCAATGCCTTCGGTAACACGCGGCGCCTGCCAGAGTTTTACTGGACCGGCGACACAAAGATGAACTGCATGCGCCAAGCCATCGGCCAAAGCCTCAAACACGCCTACGCCCATCACATTCAGCGCCTGATGGTCACCGGCAATTTCGCCCTGCTCGCCGGCATCGCGCCGAGCCAGATCTGTGAATGGTATCTGGCGATTTACATGGACGCTTTCGATTGGGTCGAGCTGCCCAACACCCTCGGCATGGTCATGCACGCCGACGGCGGTTACCTCGGTTCCAAGCCTTATTGCGCCAGCGGCCAGTACATCAACCGGATGTCCGACTACTGTCGCGACTGTGCGTACTCGGTGCGCGAAACCACGGCCGACAACGCCTGCCCGTTCAATGCCTTGTACTGGCATTTCCTGATGCGCCACGGCGACCTTCTGCGCAGCAATCAGCGCATGGGCATGATGTACAAAAACCTTGATCGCATGCCGTTGGAAAAACAGCAGGCTTTGTGGCAACGCGGGCAGAGTCTGCTCGACAGACTGGATCGCGGCGAATCGCTATGAAAACGCGTGTGCCTTTGGCCCGTGTGCAACTTAAACATGGGGCCCCGGGTCAATGGCTGACAAAGCTTGTGAGGCCGACGGTTTGAGACACGCCAATTGAACGCAAGCCAACCATCAACGCATGAAGGGTGAACATCCTGAAACAGCTTACTCGCGAGGAGCTTGAGTCTGAGGTCACGCGCCTGCGTCTGGCCGTCAAGGCGACCTGCGACGCCGTCTGGGACTGGGATCTGAAAACCAATCAGGTCATCTGGAACGACTCGCTGCAACAGGCGTATGGCTACGCGTCAGCAGCCATCGAGCCGACGTGTGACTGGCGGTTTGCGCAGATTCACACGCAGGATCGAGCGCGCGTGACAACCTCGATTCGCTCGGCCATTGACGGCTCTGGCACGACCTGGAGCGCGGAGTACCGCTTCCTCTGCCACGATGGTTCATACGCCGAAGTGCTGGATCGCGGACATTTGATCCGCAATGCCGATGGCAAAGCCGAACGCATGATCGGTGCGATGCTCGACCTGACCCGCTCGCGCAGCGCCGAGACGGCATTGCGCCAGAGTGAAGAGCGCTTCAGCACCATTCTGGAAACCATCGAAGCAGCTTTCGCCATCGTCAAAGTCAAATTCGATGCCGACGACCACCCCATCGATTACTACTTTGTCGAGGCCAACCCGGCGTTCGAACGACAGGCTGGGGTCAATCTGCGTGGCAAGTGGGTCACCGAGTTTGCGCCCAACCTCGAGAAATTCTGGTTCGAGACCTACGGCCATGTGGCCAAGACCGGCGAGCCAGCCAACTTCGAAAACTATGCCAATACCTTCGAACGTTGGTTCGATGTGCGCGCCGTGCGTGTCGGCGACCCGGCCGATCGGCAGATTGCGATCTTCTTCAGCGATGTCACCGAGCGCCGCGACGCGCAAGAGCGTTTACGCATCAGCGAAGCGGTCGCTCGGGAAAACGTCGAACGTGTCCAACTGGCCTTGGCCGCCGGCGCCATTATCGGCACCTGGCACTGGCACTTGCCCAGCGATCGTTTCAGCGTCGATGAAGCCTTCGCCCGGGTTCTCAACCTCGATCCGGCCTGGGGCCTCGACGGTCTGAGCCTGGAGCAAGTGGTGCAGACCGTTCACCCGGATGACCGGGAAGGACTCACAACCGCGATCAACGAAGTCATTGCCCGTGGAGGTGCCTATTCGCACCAATACCGAGTGCGCGGCGCGGATGGCCAATACACCTGGATTGAAGCGAACGGCCGCGTCGAGTGCGCCGAAGACGGCACGCCTTTGCGCTTTCCCGGCGTGCTCATCGATGTAGAAGAGCGGCGCAATGTCGAAGCCGAGCGCGACCGGGTCACCGCCGCGTTAAAGACGCTCAACGACACACTGGAACAACGGGTCTCGGCGCGAACCGCAGAACTGATGCAGGCCGAAGAGAAGCTGCGCCAATCGCAGAAAATGGAAGCGGTCGGGCAACTCACCGGCGGTCTGGCCCATGACTTCAACAACCTGCTGGCAGGCATTTGCGCCTCCCTTGAACTGATGGAAAAACGCATCGGCCAAGGCCGGCTGAACGACATCGACAAATACATGCTGATCGCCCAGGACGCCGCCAAACGCGCCACCGCCCTCACCCACCGTCTGCTCGCCTTCTCCCGGCGCCAGACCCTCGATCCACGGCCAACTGAAGTCAATGCACTGATTGCCGGCATGAGCGAACTGATCCAGCGCACCGTCGGCCCGAGCATTCGTCTGAAGACGGTCGTCGCTGCCGATCTGTGGCCGGCGCTGGTCGATGCCAGTCAACTGGAAAACGCCCTGCTCAACCTGTGCATCAACGCCCGCGATGCGATGCCCGATGGCGGCAGCATCACCGTCGAAACCGCCAACCGAACCCTGGATGCTGAATCAGCGCGCGTACGGGAAATGCCCGAAGGGCAATACCTGTGCTTGTCGGTCGCCGACACCGGTACCGGTATGAGTGCGGAAGTGATCGCCAAGGCCTTCGACCCTTTTTTCACCACCAAACCGCTGGGCCAGGGCACGGGCCTTGGGCTGTCGATGATCTACGGTTTCACCAAGCAATCCGGCGGGCAGGTGCGGGTGCAATCGACCGTGGGTCAAGGCACCATCATCTGCATTTACCTGCCGCGCTACCTCGGCGAAACGCAGCGCAATCAGGATGACACGCAAAGCTCAGCGACGCCTCATGCCAAGGCCGGTGAGACCATCCTGATTGTCGACGACGAACCCACCGTCCGCACGCTGCTCAAGGACGTGCTGAACGACCTCGGCTACAACCTGCTCGAAGCGGCCGACAGCGTTGAAGGTCTGGAAGTACTGCGTTCCAGCGCGCACATCGATTTGCTCATCACCGATGTCGGCTTGCCGGGCGGCATGAACGGCCGGCAAATGGCTGATGCGGGCAGGCAAATCCGGCCGAAACTGAAGACCCTGTTCATTACCGGATACGCGGAAAATTCGGTGATTGGTAACGGTCAACTCGGCCCGGGCATGCAGGTGCTGACCAAACCCTTTGCTGTCGACACGTTGGTGTCACGCGTCAGTGGCCTGCTGTCCACCGAAGTCGAGTAAGGCTTGCGCGCGAGACACCATGAAGCGGTTGCGCCCGGCCAACTTCGCTTGATACAGCGCCTGATCGGCTGACTCGATCAAACCGTGCACCGGGTCCAGGTGCGACCCGCGCGCGGCGGCGATGCCAATGCTCAGGCTCACGCGGGCCACCGGGCTTGTCGGGTGGTCAATGTTGGCTTTCTGCAAGCGCTCGATAATCAACTGCGCTACCACGGCGGCACCGTCGATGTCGGTGGCGGGCATGATCACCGCGAACTCTTCACCGCCGTAGCGCGCAACCAGGTCTGACGGTCGCCGCACACATTCATCCAGCACCCTGGCGACAGCTTGCAGACAAGCGTCGCCGGCAACGTGCCCGAGCGCATCATTGAACAGTTTGAAATAGTCGATATCGATCATCAGCAAGGCCAGCGATGAGCCGTCGCGCTGTGCCCGCCGCGCCTCTGTGGCCAGGGTCTGGTCAAAGCAGCGCCGATTCGCCAGACCGGTCAGCGCATCTTTCATGGCCAACAACTCCAACTGTCGGTTCGAGCCGAGCAACTGCTGCTGAGCGATGCGCAGTTCGCCTTCAACCTGGGTCCGGCGCCGGATGTCGAGGATCAAGAACCAGCCAATCAGACCGGTGAGCCCCAACAACCCCGCTACCACCACCGCCGACAGCAGCGCCTCGGTTCGCCACGCCGTGAGCGCTTCACGCTTGCCGATGGCGACCGTGGTGATCAGCGGCAACTTCTCGCTTTTGCGAAAGGCGTAGAGGCGTTCGACGCCATCCAGGCTGGAGGTATACGACGCGGTACCGACCGATTGATCGACCAGATACTTGGCGTAGATCGGCGACTTGGAAAAGTTGCGGCCCATGTCCTGCTCGCGGAACGGATAGCGAACCAGCAACGTGCCGTCGGTATAGGACAAACCGATGGCACCTTCCTGCCCGACGTCGAGTTTGCCGAACAGGCGCAGGAAGTTTTCCACGCCCAACGTCACGGCCACCACCCCGGCAAACTCTCCGTTTTCATCATTGAAGCGGCGGCTGACGGTGATCACCCACTCCTGATTGGAGCGGCTACGGATGGGTGGCCCGATAAAGGGTTCGCGGCTCGGGTCGTCGCGGTGATGAATGAAGTAGACCCGATCACTGCTGTTGGCCCCCGCCGGGATCGGTCGATTGGACGACATCAGCCAATGACCCTGACGGTCATAGATGGTGATCCCGCTCATTTGTGGCATCAACGGCTGCTGGCGGTTGATCAGCGCACCCAAGCGCTGGATCTGCGCGGGGCCACTGCCTTCGGTTTCCAGGCGTTCGACCAGCCCGAGCAACAGCAGCGAACTTTGCCGGACAATGCCCTCGGAATAGGTCTCGAGTGCCTGGGTCAGGTTCAACCCGTGCACGTTGACTTCCTCCAGCGCGCGATCGCGCGAGGACAGCACTTTCCAGATGGTCAGCGACGCCAGGGAGCAGCCGATGACCAGCAGCAAGAGGATGACGAGGTGGGTATCACGCTTCACGAAAGTACCTAATGGAAAGTCCGGTTTCCCGTTCCGGCCGTTACTGATTCAAGGCAATAACAGCGGTCGTATGTCCTCGACCGGCGCAAGGATACAAGTAGCGCGTCGAACGTGCAGCAACCGTATGACGGAACGTCGTTTTCAGCCCCTTGGCGTTGTTTCGCAACGACACGGCGGCGGCCTGCAACTTATATTCGTGGCCGCAGGTCATTAGGCTTGCTGAGGTTGAATCCATCCGCAGACCTCAAATATTGAAGACACTGCCGTGGCCGCTGACCTCGATCGCCGCAACAACCTGTCACTGGACAGCCTGAACTTTTTCCTCGCCGACGTGCGCGACGGTCTCGGCCCCTATCTGGCCATTTACCTGTTGGCGGTGCATCACTGGGAGCCAGCGAGCATTGGTCTGGTGATGACCATCGCCGGAGTCGCCGCGTTGATCACCCAGACACCCGCCGGCGCCTGGGTCGACAACAGCCGGTGCAAACGAGCGTTGATTGCGATCGCCGCGCTGCTGGTGACCGGCAGTTGCCTGCTGCTGCCGTTCGTGACGTCGTTCACTTGGGTGGCGTTGACGCAAACCCTGAGTGCGATGGCCGCCTCGATATTCGCCCCGGCCATTTGCGCAATTACTCTGGGCATGACCGGGCCACGGGCGTTCACCCGGCGAACCGGGCGCAACGAAACCTTCAATCATGCCGGCAATGCCTGCGCCGCCCTCCTCGCCGGTGTGTTCGCTTATCTGTTCGGCCCGGTGGCGGTGTTCTATCTGATGGCGGCCATGGCGCTGGCCAGTGTCATTGCCATCGCCTGCGTTTCGCCAGCAGCCATCGACCATGATCAGGCCCGTGGACTGGATCCGGCCAATGCTGGCCAGCGCCAGCCTTCCGGGTTATCGGTGCTGCTGGGCAACCGGTCACTGTTGCTGTTCGCCATTTGCTGTGCGCTGTTTCACCTGGCCAATGCGGCGATGTTGCCGTTGGTGAGCCAAAAACTTGCGCAAGCCAATTTGCAGATGGCCACCCCGCTGACCTCGGCCTGCATCGTCGCCGCGCAACTGGTGATGGTGCCGGCGGCATTACTGGTCGGGGCCAAAGCCGACTTGTGGGGACGCAAACCGCTGCTGCTGGCCGGTTTTCTGATCCTGCCGTTGCGCGGTGTGCTCTATACGCTGTCGGACGATGCTTACTGGCTGGTCGCGGTGCAACTGCTCGACGGTGTCGGCGCGGGTCTGTTCGGCGCCTTGTTTCCGATCATGGTCAAAGACCTCACCCAGGGCACCGGCCACTTCAACGTCAGCCTCGGCGCACTGACAACCGCCTTCGGACTCGGTGCGGCGTTGAGCAACGGACTTGCCGGGTTCGTTGTGCAGGAGGCTGGTTACAGTGCGGCGTTTCTGACTCTGGCCGGTATTGCGGCGGTGGCGGTTGTCTTGCTTGGAGTCGGGGTTCCGGAAACCCAGCGCAGTGGCCGCCAGGCTGAAAGCGGATTGGTCGAGGCCAGCACTGAATCCTCTGCGTAATCCATATCCCTTCCCTGCCCTCTCATTGCCGCCATATCGACTCTGCGCGCCGCGCCAAACGGGCGCGGCGGGTAGGCGCGGCGTTAAAAATCCAGATTCAGTGGATCAGGCAAGCAATCCAGAGGAATGCACTACGGCGCTGAGGAGCTGATCGAGAGAATGTTCGGGCACAGGCTCAGACGAATAAACCCTCAATCGCAAGGACATTCCAGTGAAAGGTTTTTGCTTGGCCTTCGGGCTGCTCTTCAGTACTTTTTCAGCCATGGGAGCCGATATGTCGAACGGCGCAGACAACTTCTACACCAGCGATAAAGTGACCGTGGAAAAGGTCACCTTCAAGAACCAGTACGGGATGAAGGTCGCAGGCAATCTGTTCAGCCTGAAGAACCTTGACCCGCAGTCAAAAAATGCCGCGATCATCGTCGGCCACCCGATGGGCGCGGTGAAAGAGCAAAGCGCCAATCTCTACGCGACCAAAATGGCCGAACAAGGCTTCGTCACGCTGTCGTTCGACTTGTCCTTCTGGGGCGAAAGCGAGGGCCTGCCACGCCAGTCGGTTGCACCGGACATTTATGCCGAAGACTTCAGCGCAGCGGTGGACTTTCTCGGCACTCGCCCACTGGTTGATCGCGAGCGTATCGGCGTGATCGGTATTTGCGGCAGTGGCAGCTTCGCCATCAGTGCCGCCAAGATCGACCCACGTTTGAAGGCGATTGCCACCGTCAGCATGTACGACATGGGTGCTGCCAACCGTAACGGCCTCAAGCATTCGCTCACGCTAGCGCAACGCCAATCCATCATTGAACAGGCGGCGCAGCAGCGTAACGCGCAGTTCTGGGGCGGCCCGGTCCGCTACACCGGCGGCACACCGCTGAAACTCACCGGCAACGCCGTGGGTGACGAGTTCTACGATTTCTACCGCACCCCGCGTGGCCAGGTCACCCCGACCGGCGCTTCGCCGCAGACCACCACCATGCCGACGCTGGTCAGCAATGTGAAGTTCATGAACTTCTACCCGTTCAATGACATCGAGAGCATCTCCCCCCGCCCGCTGCTGTTCATTGCTGGCGCTCAGGCGCACTCCCGCGAATTCAGTGAAGACGCTTACCAGCGCGCGGCCGAGCCCAAAGAGCTGCTGATCATTCCAGGGGCCGGCCATGTCGACTTGTACGACCGGGTCAACCTGATTCCCTTCGCCAAATTGACCGAGTTCTTCAGCCATAACCTGAAGTAACGCCATCGCGGCGCTGCCAGCGCTTTAAAGCGCAGACACGACAAAAGCCTGCTTTGAGGGCAGGCTTTTGTCGGGTCGCGTTCGCTTACTTTTGCTGAGCTGTGAGCGCCGAGTAGCTGTTCATCAGGTTGCGGTAGTTCGGGATCCGCTGCGACAGCAAATTACCCAGCCCTTCAATGTCGTTGCGCCAGTCGCGGTGCAGCTCACAGGCCACCGAGAACCAGTTCATCATCTGTGCACCGGCCTGAGTCATGCGGCTCCAGGCGGCTTGTTGCACGGTGGTGTTGAAGGTGCCAGACGCGTCGGTGACCACAAACACATCAAACCCCTCTGCCAGCGCCGACAAGGTCGGGAACGCTACACACACATCCGTCACCACACCGGCAATGATGATCTGCTTACGGCCGGTGGCTTTGATTGCCTTCACAAAATCTTCGTTGTCCCAAGCGTTGATCTGGCCTGGACGAGCGATGTACGGCGCGTCCGGGAACATCTCTTTCAGCTCTGGCACCAGCGGGCCGTTCGGGCCTTGTTCAAAACTGGTGGTGAGGATGGTCGGCAGTTCGAAAAACTTGGCCAGATCAGCCAGGGCCAGCACGTTGTTCTTGAATTCGTTTGGAGAGAAGTCCTGCACCAGAGAAATCAGGCCGGTCTGGTGATCAACCAGCAGCACGATGGCGTCGTCTTTGTTCAGGCGGTTGTAGGTTGGAGTGGTCATGGTCTGCTTCCCTTTTGAGTTTTAGAAATTGTTGTTGCGTTCAAGTTGGGTACAGATTACTGACCCACAAGGACGGGATAAATCGGCTGAAAAGCGTTTCACCGTCCACTCAAACAGGACAATTCAACGACGGCGCGCGCTCTGTTCCGAACTTTTTGGCGATCCTTGTCATACTGTTGTGATGCATTACGTATGAGAAAAGGAGATGTTCATGCTCGGACGCCGTCCGCCAGAGCCGAACACCGAAGACCCGGGCAGAGCCGCTTCTGCCCGTAACGCCGTGCGCGCCGGCTCGACATTCCGCCTTACGGTCAGTTTTATGCTGGTGGTGGTGCTGGCCTTTTTGACGGTCGAGAGCTGGCGCACCTGGCGCGACTATCGCGCTGCATTCGCCTCCGCGCGCGATTCGGTGACCAACCTGGCCCGCGCCACTGCACAGCATGCCGAAGACACCATTCGGCAAATGGATGTGCTGACCGCCGCCCTGAGTGAGCGGATCGAAGGCGATGGACTGCAGAACCTCGACGTGCCGCGTATTCACAAACTGCTGGTGCAGCAATCGAAAATCATGCCGCAGTTGCATGGCTTGTTCATCTACGGCGCGGATGGGCAGTGGATCGTCACCGACAAGGAGGTCACGCCCGAGACCGCCAACAACGCCGATCGCGATTACTTTCAATATCACCGCAGTCATGATGATCGACAGGTGCGCATCGGTGAGGTCGTCGAAAGTCGATCGACCCATGATCTGATCATTCCCATCTCCCGCCGCCTGAACAATCCCGACGGCTCGTTCGCCGAGGTGCTGCTGGGCACGGTCAAGGTCAGCTACTTTGTCGACTATTACGGCGACTTCAGGATCGATGACAAAGGCGCCCTGGTGCTGGCCAGACGCGACGGCACCATCCTCGTGCGCCGGCCGTTCATCGCGTCGGTGATCGGCAAAAGCCTGGCCAACAGCGAGATCTTCAAGGTCTACCTGCCCAACTCCAACGCTGGCATCGCTCAAGTGCGCGCGGTGGTCGACGACACTGAGCGGTTGTATGGCTATCGCGCGCTCACCACCTATCCGCTGGTGGTCGAGGCCGGGCTTTCACGGGACTCGATCATCGAACCGTGGCAGCAGGATTTGCTGAAGAACGGCTTCGTGCTGGTGTTTCTGATTTTGGTGCTCAGCGGTTTCGGCCTGGTGGTGCTGCACCAGTTGCGCCAGCGCATGGCCATGGAGCGGGAAATTCGCTACGCGCACCAGACCATGCGTGACATGGCGCTGACCGACAGCCTGACCGGACTGGGCAACCGCCGACGCCTGGACAACGCGCTGATGGACGAAATCCGCCTGGCGCGGCGACAAGGTTCGGCGCTGTCATTGATCATGCTCGATGTCGACCACTTCAAACGCTACAACGACCAGTATGGCCATGCGGCGGGCGATGATTGCCTGAGCGCTGTCGGGCAGGCGATCCAGCAAGCGGTCAAACGACCGAGCGACCTGGCGGTGCGCTACGGCGGCGAAGAATTCACCGTGCTGCTGCCCGACACCGACAATGCCGGCGCCATTCAGGTTACCGAAGACATACTGCAGGCCATCCGCGCACTGAAACTGGAGCACGCCGGGCATCCATTGGGCTATGTCACCGCCAGCGCTGGGATTACCACTTGGCATCCAATCGATGACACGGTAACCCCGGCGACCCTGTTGAAAGCAGCCGATACCTGCCTGTATCAAGCCAAGCAGCAAGGCCGCAACCGCTGGTGCTCACAGGGCAAGCAACCCGACGTCGCGGTTATGAGCTAATAACACCTTCATTAAACCGTCGCTCAAACGTTGTACTAGGATAGGATCCAAGTCTGCGGTATTTCGTCGACCAAGGAGATCGTCGACAGTGCTGCAGACGTTTTTGAATTAACGCCTCTCAGGGATGACACGCATATGAACTCACACTTGTTCCCCCACATCGGCAAGGTCATTGCCAGCACCGGCAGCCGGCACTTTCCGCGCATGCTGCATGACCTGATCCTGACGCAACTGGCGGTAGACGCCACGCACATCCGGCAGATGCGTGTCGAACCGGTGGGCCGCGCGTCGAGCCGCAGCGAGCCTGAGCCGCTGAAAGAGCCGGCCCTGCTCGCCGAAACGGTGTTTTCCGAACACAGTGCAGCGGCCCACCATTTACAGAATCCGCCGGCCGCGACCAGCGCGGACGCCTCGCAACTGCACCTGACCCGGCGCAAGGACGGCTACCGCTACGTGATTTCGGTGTATCGCAACGACGAGTCGCAGCGCTTTTCCGCGCAGGAACGCAGCCTGTTGCAGGACATCTCCCCGGTGCTGCTGCCGATGGTGGAAAAACACATCAACGCCCTGCAACCGGCCAGCCCTGATCCACAAAGCCCACCCGAGTCAGCCGAAGGCAACGGCCTGGAAACCTTGCGCCTGCGCTTTGACGAGCGTCTGGAGCAACTGGGGCTGAGCCTGTCGAACCGCGAAACTGAAGTGTGTGTAGGCCTGCTCGCCGGGCGCACGGCGCCGGAATTGGCCGAGCAGTTGGCGCTGAAGGTCAACACCGTGGAGAGCTATCTGAAACGGGCGGCGATCAAGTTGGGTATCAGCGGGCGGCATTCGTTGATGCGCTGGATGTATTCGCCGTTGGAGGCGTTGGCGTCGAGTGCGGCGTGATACGCAGGGATAGTGAGAGTTTCGGTTTTTTGGGTGTGTCAGTGAGATTCCCCCCTCACCCCAGCCCTCTCCCCCCAAGGGGGCGAGGGGGAAAGGGAGCCGATCTCGGTTGAATTCGAAACTGAGTTCGACTTTTGAGCCGAACTTTGTGCTGTTCAAAACCTGAGTTCGACGCGATATCTCACGTCGGTGCATCTCGAAAGAACACCTCGGTCAGTCCCCTCTCCCCCTGGGAGAGGGCTAGGGTGAGGGCCGCTCTTAATCCCGCGCCAACGCCTCAATCGGATCAAGCCGCGAAGCATTCCGCGCCGGCACAAAGCCAAAAACAATCCCGATCAACGTCGAACACACCACCGCCGTCAACACCGACCCCAGCGAGAACACCATCTCCCACTCCTTGATAAACACCGAAAACAGATGCCCGATCGCATACGACAGGGAAATCCCGATCGCCCCGCCCAACAGACACACCATCACCGCCTCCACCAAAAACTGCTGACGAATGTCCGACTGCCGTGCGCCCACCGCCATGCGAATGCCAATCTCGCGGGTTCGCTCGGTCACCGACACCAGCATGATGTTCATCACCCCGATACCACCGACCACCAAAGAAATCACCGCAATCAGCGACAGCAACAACGCCAGCGAGCGGCTGGTTTTCTGCACGGTCTGCAAGACGCTGTCGAGGTTGTTGGTGAAGAAATCCTTGGTGCCGTGGCGTTGCAACAACAGTTGGGTGACGTGCTCTTCCACCACTTTGCTTGGCTGGCCGTCCTTCATGCGCACGCTGATGCTGTCCAGATAACGCTGGCCCAACACCCGCCCGGCGGCGGTTTCGTACGGCACCCAGACGTTGAGGGTTTTCCCCGAGGCGAACAGGCTTTTATCCTGCGCGGCCACGCCGATCACTGTGCACGGCAGGTTGCCGATCAGGATCACCTGACCCAACGGATCCACGTCTTGCCCGAACAAACGTTGGCGGGTGTTGTGATCGATGACCACCACCTGCGCCTGGCGCCGTGCATCGTTTTCGCTGAACGGGATGCCCGCGGCCATCTTGATCCCGCGCACTTTGAAATACTGATCGCTGACGCCGTTGACCTGCGCATCCAGGTCGATATTGCGATAACGCAACAACAGGCTGCGGCCGATCATCGGCGTGGCGCTGTCGACGTAATACAACTGATTCAGTGCGGTGACATCGGCCGGCGTCAGGGTTTCGATGGCGGCGGCACGTTTGTCGCCGTAACTGCTGCCGGGATAGACATCGATGGTATTGCTGCCAATGGCGGCGATGTCCTTGAGCACGTAGTTCTTCGCGCCCTCCCCGACCGCCGAAATCGACACCACCGAGGTGATGCCGATGACGATGCCGAGCATGGTCAGCAAGGTGCGCATGCGATGGGAAATCAACGCCACCCAGGCCATGGCGAACGCTTCTTTGAACAGCCCGAGGCTGGCGACCAGGCGCCGCGACGCAGTGGCTTTCGGCGTCACCGGTTCATCGCTGAGCAGGTGCGTGGTGTCGCGCTCGTTGGCGCGGTCGCTGAGGATTTCGCCGTCGCTGACTTCAATGATGCGCTCGGCATTGGCCGCGACTTTCGGGTCGTGGGTCACCAGAATCACCGTGTGCCCCGCCGCGTGCAGCTCCAGGAGGATGCGCATGACTTCCTTGCCGCTGGCCGTGTCGAGTGCGCCGGTCGGCTCGTCGGCGAGAATCACTTCGCCGCCGTTCATCAAGGCGCGGGCAATACTCACCCGCTGCTGCTGACCGCCGGAGAGCTGGCTCGGCCGATGCGTCAAATGCCCTTCCAGACCCAGCCGCGCCAGCAACTCGCGGGCGCGGGCATGGCGCTGAAGCTGCGGCGTACCGGCGTAAATCGCCGGCATCTCGACGTTGTGCATCGCGCTCAAATGCGGCAGCAAGTGGTAACGCTGGAAGATGAAACCAAAGTAGTCACGACGCAGTTCAGCGAGTGCCTGATTGTCCAGATCACGGGTTTCCTGGCCGTTGATCTTGTAACTGCCGGCAGTGGCGTAATCGAGGCAACCGAGGATGTTCATCAGGGTCGATTTCCCGGAGCCCGAGGCGCCGATAATCGCGACCATTTCCCCGGCATTGATCGTCAGGTTGATGTTCTTCAGCGCCAGAAATTCGCGGTCACCGGCGGTGAAACTGCGCGTGATGCCGGTGAGCTGCAACAGTGGCTCAGTCATGCTCAGGCCCCCGCCACATTCGTCAGCGGATCACCAATGACCACGCGATCACCTTCCGCCAGACCATCATTGATCTGCACTTTGACGTTGTTGTTGATCCCGGTCTGCACATTGCGCGACTGCGCGTGGCCCTTGGCGTCCAGCACCCGTACCGGAAAACTGCCATCGGCATTGCGCGGCCCGAGCGCCGCCACCGGCACGGTCAGCACCGACTTGGCGGTGTCGAGGATAATGCGCACCTGCGCGGTCATAGATATGCGCAAACGATGGTCGGGGTTCGGCACCTCGAACAAGGCGTTGTAGAACACCGCGCTGCTTTGTTTCGGCGTGCCGGCGGGTGGCGTTTCGAGGAAGTTCTGTGGCGCCGGGTCCGTGCCGCGCAATTTCGCGTAGTAGCGTTTGTCCTCGCCAAGAATGGTGAAATACACCTCTTGCCCCGGGGCAATGTGAATCACATCGGCTTCGGACACCTGCGCTTTCACCGTCATGGTGTCCAGATCCGCCAGTTTCAGCAGGACCGGCGCCAGTTGGCTGGCGATCACCGTTTGCCCTTCCTGAGTGACCACGCCGACCACGTCGCCATCGATTGGCGCGACAATCCGCGTATACGCCAGATTGACCTTGGCCGTGTCGATCTGGATGTGCGCGCTTTTGATCTGCGCGTCCAGCGACATCAGATTGGCCTGTTGTACCTGATAGTCCGACTCGGCGGTTTCAAAATCCTGGCGCGAGATCGACGCGTCGTCCTGCAAATTCTTGTAGCGCTCGTAAATCGCTTTGGTCTGCCTCAGTTGAGCCTGAGTGGCGCGTTTTTGCGCTTGCAGGTTTTCCTCATCGACCTGGGCCTGACGCAGGGTGTTCTGCAATACCAGCGGATCGATTTCCGCCAGCCACTGGCCCTTCTTCACCTTGTCGCCGACCTTGACCTTGAGCGACTTCAACTGCCCGGACACCTGCGCACCGACGTCCACTTGTTTGATGCCTTCGAGCAACCCGGTGGCCAGCACCGCGTTTTCGATGTCACTGCGTTCAACCGGGGCGGTCAGGTATTGCGGCGCCTCGGCCGGTGCCTGCACCGCGTAGAACGCCAATCCCGCTACTGCCACCAACGCCAAACCCATACCGACTTTGCGCAACTTCGACTTTTCCATAAATAACCACAAGTCCGTTCAGGGGTGAGCCCGGCCAGCGGCCAGGCTCTGGTAGATAAACAACAATCAGGAAACCACTTGGCCGGCCGGCACTTTCAGGCCGTCATGCCACCACGCCGCGAGACTGAAGACGTTGGGCGCCTTGAGAATCGTGAAGTGGTTGCCCGGCCCGTACCACACCGCCAGATCCGCAACCTGCCGTTGCCAGCCCTCGACCATCGCCGCTTGCTCGCGCTGATTGCCCCAGGCATCCAGCGTCGGGTCATCGACCAGCGCCAGCCGCACCGGCCCGGTGTAGGCCAGTTGCGGTTGATAGACCGTGCGCAAGGCCGTGGCGAAGGTACGGACCGGGCCGTGCATCGCCTGCGCTGACGAACGCGCAGACAACACACCGGCACGCACCATGCCCTCGTGCAACAGGCGCATTTGCGTGGCGTCGTCAGCCTCGGCGAACGCCAGCGGATCAATGCCCAACGACTTGCCGCTGGACAGTTGCAGCGTCTCGATCAAGCGCTCCAGCGCGGCTGTCGTGGTGTACGGTTTGCCCGCCGTACCGTTGCCGCCGGGCGATTCGCTGTCGATCAGGGTCAACGACGCCACCTCGCGCCCGGCTGCCTGCAACTGCGCGGCCATGGCATGCGCGACCCAACCGCCGAACGAATGGCCGATCAAATGCAGCGGGCCTTGCGGATACAACTGCTCGACGGCTTGCAGATAACACGCGGCTGCCGCCTCTACCTGACTGTGCGGCACGCCGTTGCCATCGAGCCCGCGCGGTTGCAGACCGATGATCGGCCACTCCGGGCCCAAGGCCTCGGGCAAGTGAATGAATCCGGTGACACTGTCGCCCGCCCCCGGCACGCAGAAGATCGGCGCATGCCCGGGGTGTCCGCTCTGGATCGTCAACACGGGTTGATAAGCCGGTGGTTGCGGAGCCTGCGCAGCGGCCATTGCCTGACTCAAGGCCTGGCCGAGCGCCTGGACATCCGGGTTTTTCATCATGCTGCGGTGATCCCCCGGCACATCGATGCAGTGCAGCAAACCTGTACCGACCTTGTTCTCCCAACCACGGCTCGGACTCGGTTGTGCCTGCCCCGGCATCAGTGCCTGAGCGCGGAACAAGTGCACCGGCTGACTGGCCGGGCTGACCCGGTAATGCGCCAGCGCCAGGCCATGAGCGGCCTCTCGATCAAAGTAACTCCAGGCATCCGCTGCACTCAGTGCGGCCAGTTCCGGGTCGGGCAATTGCTGTTCGCAGCAGCGCTGGAACAGTTCATCGAACGCGATGAGTTCGACTTCAGCCTCAAGCTTCTCTACGTCGGCCAACGCTGGCAGCCCTTCTGCACCGCGCATCTGCGAACGCGCGCGGCAATGCTCAAGCAATTGACGCTTGTCGCGATGCTCGCCGCTCCAGCGGGTTTTATCCTGACTCGCAGGATGTGGCGCGTAGGTGTCGAGCAGGCCGACAAACGCCACCGCCTCATCGAGACCGAGCAATTGCTGCGCGACTTCATACGCCAGCAAGCCGCCGAACGACCACCCGGCCAGACGGTACGGCCCATGCGGCTGCACCGAGCGGATAATCCCGACCATCCGCGTGGCCATGCACTCAAGGGTGCGCAGTTGCGGCTGCCCCAGTGGCACACCGGGCAAACCGTAAATCGGAAACTCGCCCTCGATATGCAGGCCCAATGCCGGGAAGTACACGTCCCGTCCGCTGAACTCATGGATCAGGAACAGCGCATTGCTGCCCCTGCCGGGTCGCACCACGACCAGTCCTTCCGGATGTTCGGGCGCTTCGCTGCGCTGACTGAGCAACGTGGCCAGCGCTTCGATACTCGGGCGCTGAAACAGCTCCGCCAGCGTCACCTGTTGCCCCGCACGTTGCAGCAGGTTGACCAGACGAATCGCCAGCAGCGAATGCCCGCCCAATTCGAAGAAGTTGTCGTGACGTCCGACCTGCTCGACATTCAACACTTCACCCCAGACCCGCGCCAGCAAGGTTTCGACCTCGCCTTGAGGTGCTTCGTAATGTCGGCTGAGTACCGCGTCGAGACCCGGTGCCGGCAGTGCCTGACGATCGATCTTGCCGTTGGGACTCAACGGCAGAACCTCGAGCGCGACAAACGCGCCCGGCACCATGTACTCGGGCAACTGCTCGAGAATGAACGCGCGCAACGTATCGATAGCAGGCGCTGCACTGCCCTCTCGCACAGTGAAATACGCCACCAGACGCTCGTCGCGCATCAGCACCACCACTTCGCGCACCTGCGGGTGCTGGATCAACCGCGCTTCGATTTCACCGAGTTCCAGACGCAAGCCGTGCAGCTTGACCTGGAAGTCGTTACGCCCGAGAAATTCGAGGTTGCCGTCGGCGCGGTAACGCACCAGATCGCCGGTGCGGTACAAGCGATCACCGGCCACGAACGGGCTGTCGATAAAGCGCTCGGCCTGCATCTGCGGCAGTCCCATATACCCTCGCGCCACGCCGATACCGCCGATGTGCAACTGGCCAATGACGCCCTGCGGCACCGGTTGGTCATGCGCATCGAGCACATACAGACGTGTGTTGCAGATGGCTTTGCCGATCGGCAATTCCGACGTTGGCACCGGCATGTGCGGTTCCAGTGTCCATGCCGTGCTGTCGACCGTGGCTTCGGTCGGGCCATACACGTTATGCAGGCGCACCCACGGCAGGTGCTGGCGCACAGCAGCGGCCAGCGCCGCCGTGAGTTCTCCGCCACCACAGAAAATATCGCTGAGGCTGGTGCATTCACTGACCTCATGCAGCTCAACAAACTGCTGCAACAGCGCCGGCACAAACTTGACCACGGTAATCCGCTGCTGACGAATCACTTGCGCCAGATACGCCGGCTCCCGATGCCCGCCCGGCCGTGCCAGTACCAGGCGTACGCCGGCCGTCAGCGGCCAGAAGAACTCCCACACCGATCCGTCGAAACTGAATGGCGCTTTCTGCAACAGCGCGCCGTCTGTGGTCGGTGGGCAAATCTGCGAGCCCCAATGCACCAGATTGCACAAGCCACGGTGTTCGAGCATCACGCCTTTCGGTGTGCCGGTCGAACCCGAGGTGTAGATCATGTAGGCCAGATTCGCAGGGCTCAGGCCGGGCACCTGCAGATTGCTTTGCGACTGGTCATGCCAGGTGCATTGATCAAAGTCGATCACGGCCACGTCGCTCCCGGCAAACAGCGATCGGGTGGCTGTGTGGACCAGCACCGCCACCGGCGCGCAGTCCCTGAGCATAAAGTCGAGGCGCTCCGCCGGGTAAGCCGGATCCAGCGGCACGTAGGCGCCACCGGCCTTGAGAATGCCGAGCAACCCGACCACCAGATCGAGTCCACGTTCGACGCACAGCGCCACTCGCGCATCCGGCCCCACGCCTTGCTCACGCAGGTGATGCGCGAGGCGGTTGGCACGGGTATTCAGCTCGCGATAGGTCAGGCTGTGTTCGCCCGACTGCACGGCGATGGCGTCCGGCTGACGCTGCACCTGCGCTTCGAACAGGCTCTGGATCGGTTGCTCGACCGGGCAATCAACTGCCGTCGCGTTGAAATCGCCGAGCAAGCGCTGCTGTTCATCCGCCGCAAGCAGATTGACCTGCGCCAACACCGCTTGGTCATCGGTGACCAGCGCCGTCAGCAAGCGCTGCAAGTAACCGGTAAAACGCCGCACGGTCGACTCATCGAACAACGCCGTGGCATAGCGCAGCGCACCACGGATTCCTTGCGGGTTTTCGCCGAGGCTCAGCGACAGGTCGAACTTCACAAAGTGATTTTCCCCGGCCAGACCTTCCAGCGTTAGCCCGCCCAACGCCAGGGCTGGCGCGACGCTGCTGTCCCAGCTCACCAAGGTCTGGAACAACGGCGTGTGGGAAAGGCTGCGCAGCGGCCGGGTAATTTCCACCACGTGTTCGAACGGCAGATCCTGATGCGCCTGCGCGGCCAGAGTCTGCGCCTTGACCCGCGCCAGCAGCGCCGCACCGGTCAGATCGCCGGAGGTATCGATGCGCAACGCGAGGGTGTTGACGAACATGCCGATCAACCCTTCGATTTCGGCGCGGGTACGGTTGGCCACCGGCGAGCCAATCACCACATCGGACTGCCCGGAGAGGCGCGCGAGTAACATTGCCCAGGCGCTCATGAGCACCATGTACGGCGTCACGCCGTGGCGCTGACACAACGCCTTGAGACCGGCGCTGGTCTGCGCATCCAGCTCGATCTCGACACTGCCGCCGCGGTGATCCTGTTGCGCCGGACGCGGGCGGTCGGTTGGCAGGCTCAACAATGCCGGGGCGCCGGCCAGGGTCTGCTGCCAGTAATCGCTCTGGCGCTGCAGCACCTCACCGCTGAGCCAGCGCCGTTGCCACACCGCGTAGTCGGCGTATTGCAGGGCCAGCGGCGGCAGCGGATCGTCCTCGCCACGGCTGAACGCCTGATACAGCGCCATCAGTTCGCGGGTCAGCACGCCCATCGACCAGCCGTCGGAGATGATGTGGTGCATGGTCAGCAGCAGCACATGGTGCTCATCGGCCAGCCGCACCAGCCGTCCGCGAATCAATGCGTCATCCTGCAAGTTGAACGGCGCGCGCGCTTCAGTTTCGATCAGCGCGCGCAAGGCCTCTTCGCTCTGCGGCTGTTGCCGCCAATCTTCCTCGATCAGCGGCAGGCCACTGTCGACCGGGGCAATCAGCACCTGTGCTTCGTCATTCAATTGGGTGAAACGACTGCGCAGGGTTTCGTGACGAGCGACGATCCGCGCCAATGCCCGTTGCAGGGCCACGGCGTCGAGGCGGCCACGCAAATGCAAGCCCAAGGGAATGTTGTAAGCGGTGTTGCCGCCGTCCATCTGCGCGAGGAACCACAAGCGTTGCTGGGCGAAGGACAACGGCAGCACCTGATCGCGCGGCGCCGGCAGAATCTCCGGCAAGTGGCTGCGTTCGGCCTGACTCAACACCTCGGCGACCGCCGCCAGTTCCGGGTTGGCAAACAGATCGGCCAGCGCCAGTTCCACACCCAATTGCTGGCGCACCTGGGAGAGCATGCGCATGCCCAGCAATGAATGGCCGCCGAGTTCGAAGAAGTTGTCATGGCGCCCAACCTGTTCGACCTGCAACACCTCGGCCCACACCCGCGCCAGGCTCGCTTCCAGTGGATTGGCTGGCGCCTCATAGACCCGACTGAGCAGCGCCTCCTGGGTCGGTGCCGGCAGCGCCTTGCGGTCGACTTTGCCGTTGTTGTTCAGCGGCAAGACATCGAGTTGCACCCACGCTGTCGGCAGCATGTATTCCGGCAGACGCGCGTGCAATTGGGCGTGCAGTTCAGCGCTGTCCAAGTGCTCATCGTGCGCCGTGTAGTACGCCACCAGACGCGGGCTGTCCTGCCCGTCACGGCGCGCCAGCACCACCGCTTCCTTGATGCCCGGGCAATTGAGCAGGCGATTCTCGATTTCTCCCAGCTCGATACGGAAACCGCGAATCTTCACCTGATCATCGTTGCGCCCGATGCAATCGAGTTGCCCCGGTGCCAGCCAGCGCGCAAGGTCGCCGGTGCGATAGAGCAGCGCGCCCGGGGTATCGCTGAACGGATCGCAGAGGAATTTCTCGGCAGTCAGATCCGGCCGGTTCAGATAACCCAGCGCCACGCCCTGCCCGCCAATATACAGCTCGCCGGTGACGCCCATCGGCACCGGTTGCTGATACGCATCGAGCACGTACACCTGCGTGTTGCCGATGGGGCCGCCAATCGGCACGCTCTCGGCGTCGTCTGCCACTTCCTGCACTTCGAACGTGGTGGCGTAGGTAGTGGTTTCGGTCGGGCCATAGCAATGCACGATACGCAGCGCGGGTGCCTCGGCCAACAGTCGACGGAACGCCGCCGGATCACCACGTTCACCACCACACAAGAGGATGCGCAAGCCTTTGAGCGCCTGCGCAATCAGTTGCACGTACTGGTTGAACAGCGCAGTCGTGACGAACAGGATCGTCGCGCCACTGGCACTCAGTTCACGGCCGAAGGCATTCGGATCGAGCAGGGTTTGATGGTCGATGATCACCACGCGACCGCCATTGAGCAGCGGCCCCCAGATGTCCATGGTGCTGGCGTCGAACGCCGGGTTCGAGGCGAACACCACGCGATCCTGTGCATTGAAATCGGCGTAACCGTTGTTGAGCACCAAGCGGCCGATGCCCCGGTGCGGCACCATTACCCCTTTCGGCGTGCCGGTGGAACCCGAGGTGTACATGATGTACGCCAGGGCCTCGGACGACTGCAGCAGGTTCGGGTTGTGCGTCGGCTGACCGTTGAGGGTCAGCGTGTCCAGATCGATACGCGGCGCGGCGTAGTCGATGACTTCGTTGCTCAAAGTCAGCAGCGCCACCGCCCGACAATCCTCGACCATGAACGCCTGGCGCTCGCTCGGTGCATTGATGTCCAGCGGCACATAGGCCGCCGCGCATTTGGCAATGGCCAGTTGCGCGACCAGCAACTCCAGCGAACGCGGCAGCAGGATCGCCACGTGGTCGCCCGGTTGCACGCCCTCTTCGACGATCAAATGATGGGCCAGACGGTTGGCCTGAGCGTTCAGCTCAAAGTAGCTCAGCGAATGTGCGCCATGCACCGCTGCCACAGCTTTGGGATGCGCCGCAGCCTGCTGTTGGAAAACTCCGTGCACGGTCAGCGTTTGCGGGTAGTCACGCGCTGTGGCGTTGAAGTCGCCGAGCAAGCGCTGACGCTCATCCGCCGCCAGCAACGGCACGCTTTCCAGCACCACTTGATCACTGGCAATCATTGCTTCGAGCAGGCGCTCGAAATAACCGATGTAACGCACAATCGTCGACGCATCAAACAGCGCCGTGGCGTAGTTCAGCGCGCCACGAATCACCCCGTTGACCTCACCCAGTGTCAGCGTCAGATCAAACTTGGCGACCTCGCCCGGCCCGGCAATACCCTCCAGCGTCAAATCGCCCAACGCCAGTTGCGGGCCGACGCTGCTGTCCCAGCTCAGCGTGGTCTGGAACAACGGGCTGTGCGCCAGACTGCGCAGCGGCCGGGCGATTTCCACCACTTGCTCGAACGGCAGATCCTGATGCGCCTGCGCCGTCAGTGTCTGCGCCTTGACCCGCGCCAGCAGCGCTTCGACGCTCACCGCGCCCGAGGTGTCGATGCGCAAGGCCAGCGTATTGACGAACATGCCGATCAACCCTTCGATTTCAGCGCGGCTGCGGTTGGCCACCGGCGCACCGATCACCACATCGGTTTGCCCGGACAGACGACTCATCAGCAGCGCCCAGGCGCTCATCAGGGTCATGAACAGGGTCGCGCCGTGACGCTGGCTCAACGTTTTAAGGCCAGTGCTCAAGCGTTCGTCCAGCAACACCTCGACGTTGCCGCCGGTGTAATCCTGCTGCGCCGGTCGCGGGCGATCGGTGGGCAACGTCAACAAGGCCGGCGCGCCGTCGAGAGTCTGCTGCCAATAGTCGCTTTGCCGCTGCAGCACTTCACCGCTGAGCCACTGGCGTTGCCACACCGCGTAGTCGCCGTATTGCAGGGTCAGTGGCGGCAGCGGATCAGGCTGACCGTGGCTGAACGCTTGATACAACGCCATCAGCTCGCGGGTCAGCACGCCCATCGACCAACCGTCGGCGACGATGTGATGCACGGTCAACAGCAACACACAGTGATCGTCGGCCAGGCGCACCAACCGTCCGCGAATCAACGGATCGTTGTGCAGATCAAACGCTGTCGAGGCTTCCTGCGCCATCAATCCCTGCACGGTGTGCTCGGCTTGCAGGTCTTGGCGCAGGTCGTCCACGCGCAACAGCAAACCGCTGTCGACCGGGGCAATCGACACGTGGGCGCTGTCGTCGAGGCTGATGAAACGGCTGCGCAGGGTTTCGTGGCGGGCGACGATCCGTGCCAGCGCCGATTGCAGGGCATCGACGTCGAGGTGACCGCGCAGGCGCAGGCCCAGAGGAATGTTGTACGCCGAGTTGCCACCCGCCATCTGCGCCAGGAACCACAGGCGTTGTTGGGCGAAGGACATCGGCAGCGCTTGATCACGCGGTGCCGGCACAATGTCCGGTAGCACGCTGCGCCCGGCACGATTCAATACTTCAGCGACTGCGCTCAATTGCGCGTCGGCAAACAGGTCACTTAGCGCCAGTTCGACGCCGAGGCGCTGACGGATCAGCGAGACCATGCGCATCGCCAACAGCGAATGACCGCCGAGTTCGAAGAAATGATCGTGACGGCCGACCTGCTCGACTTGCAGCACTTCGGCCCAGATATGCGCGAGTGCGGTTTCCAGCTCACCTTGTGGCGCCACATATTCGCGGGTCGGCAGCGCGGCCAGATCAGGTTTCGGCAACGCCTTGCGGTCGACCTTGCCATTGGCGGTCAGCGGTAAAGCCTCGAGCCGGACGAACGCGGCGGGCACCATGTAATCCGGCAACTGCATGAGTAACTGCGCGCGCAATTCAGCCACCGCCAGTGGCTCGGCCCCCGCCCGTTCGGTGAAATACGCCACCAGTTGCGGTTGACCGGGTTGGTCCTCACGGGCCAATAGCACCGCCTCGTTGATACCGGGGAGCTGATTGAGGCGAGTCTCGATTTCACCCAACTCAATGCGCATGCCACGGATTTTTACCTGGTCGTCGTTACGCCCCAGATAGTCGAGCGAGCCGTCTTCGCGCCAGCGGGCAAGGTCACCAGTGCGGTACATGCGCGCATTCGGCAAGGGGCTGAACGGGTCGTGCAGGAAGCGCTCGGCGGTCATATCGGCGCGGTTGAGATAACCCCGGGCCACCCCCGCTCCACCGACGTACAACTCGCCCATGACGCCCATTGGCACCGGGCGTTGCTGCTCGTCGAGCAGGTAAACCGCCGCGTTCGCCACCGGTTTGCCGATGTGCAACGCTGCGCCAACGTCAACGCGCCCGGAAGTCGCGACCACGGTGGCTTCAGTAGGGCCGTAGTTGTTGATCACAGCGAAGCGCTGGTCGCGATTGAACTGACGCAAGCGATCGCCACCGATCAGCAAGGTACGCAAAGTCGGGTGATCGAGGTGCTGGCTGAACGCGTATTCAGCAATCGGCGTTGGCAGGAAGCTCACCTCCAGTGGTTGCCCGCGCCACCAATCGAGCAGCGCGTCGATGTCTTCACTGCCTTCGTGCACCGGCGCCAAGTGCAAGGTCGCGCCCACACACAGCGCCGGCCAGACTTCCCACGCCATCGCATCGAAGCCAAACCCGGCAAGGCTTGAGGTGTGGCTGTCAGCGCGCAGATCGAACGCTTCACAGTGCCAGTCGATCAGGTTGGATAACGTCTGATGCTCGACCATGACCCCTTTGGGCAGACCGGTCGAACCCGAGGTGTAGATCACGTAGGCCAAATGCGCAGCGCTCAATTCCGGCACCGCAGGGTTGTGTTGCGCCTGCGCCGGCCATGCGCACAGGTCGACATCGATCACTGGCACGGTCAGCAGTGGCAGTCTTTCGTGCAGATCGCTTTGCGTGAGCACCGCGACCGGCGCGCTGTCGCCGAGCAAATAGCTGATCCGCTCGGCGGGATGCGCCGGATCGATCGGCACATAGCCGGCGCCAGCCTTGAGAATGGCGACCAGACCGACCAACGTTTCCAGACCGCGGCGGGCGACGATGGCCACCCGATCATCAGGTTTCACGCCTGATTCGATCAAGTGATGCGCCAACGCATTGGCCTGGCGATTGAGCTGCAAGTAAGTCAGTGGCTGCCCGGCAAACACCGCTGCCACCGCTTGTGGACGCTCGGCGACCTGCGACTCAAAGCGCTGGGCAATCGTCAGCTCACGCGGGTAGTCGGCTTCGGTCGCATTGAAATCCATCAGCAACTGTTCGCGCTCTGCTGCCGGCAGGATCGACAACCGATCAAAGCCCACCTGCGGCGTGTGCTCAAGCGCGTTCAGCAAAGTCATCAACGCACCCTGCATGTACCCGCAGATACGCTGTGCATCAATCCCCGCCCCGGCCAATACCTTCAGGCTGAAGTCTTCGCCGAGATCATCAACGCTGAGGGTCAGGCGATAGTTGGTGTGTTCCTCGGCCTCGAGCAATTGCATGCCGTGCCATGCCGCTTGCACCTCTGCGGATATCGGCCCGACCGGGGTGCTGTGACGATAATTGAGCAATGTGCTGAACAGCGGCGTGCCCGCCGGCATCGCGCTGCACTGTTGCACCTGCGCCAGTTGCGCGTGCTCATGAGCGAGTAGCTGACTCAGGCGTTCATGGGTGGCCAGCGCCGCCCCTTTGACGCTGTGTGCATTGAGTTCGATGCACAGCGGCAAGGTGTTGATGAACACGCCGAGCGCGCGCTCCGAGCCTTCACCGCCCTGCAATCGGCCGAGCAACACAGTGCCGAAGACCACCGCGTCGCGCCCGGACAATTGCCCCAGCACCTGCGCCCAGGCGAGGTGCATCAGGCTGGCGGCGCTGACACCCAAGCGCCGTGCCTGTTGCCGCACGCTGTGGCTGAGGGTGTTTTCCAGCGTCAACTGCGCTTCTTGCGCGGGACTGTCATGGGCCAGATTCTGACCATAGGGCAAGGTCGGTTCATCGATCGCGCCGAGCATTTCGCGGAAGAAGCTTTCGTGCTCTTGCTCACTCAGACCGGCCTGGGTGTGCGCCACGTAATTGCGATACGGCACCGGCTCGCTCAGTTGCCCGGCGTTGCCCAGCAGAAACGCCTGCATTTCGTTCTGCAAGACCTCAAGCGCCACGTGATCCATGACCAAATGATGGAACAGCAACAACGCAACCACGCGTTGATTGGACACATCGCGGCTGTACACCACGCGCATCAGCGGCGCCTCGGTGACGGGCATGCGGTAGTTATCGATGGTGAAGCGGTCACGCAACTGGCTCAGCGCATCGCCCGCGCCGTTGTCCAACTCCAAGGCCTCACAGCTCAGCGAAGCCTGACGCCAGACCACTTGCACCGGCTCTTCAAGGCCCTCCCAGAACAGCGACGTGCGCAGAATGTCATGCCGTTCAATCACCCGTTGCAGGGCGACAGTAAAGGCCTGCAAACGCTGTTCGTCAGCGAAGGCAAACTGCGCCTGCAACACGTACGGATCACCCTGCGCGGCCGACAGATGATGGAACAGGATGCCGGTCTGCAACGGCGCCAGCGGGTAGATATCCTGCACGTTGCGCGCACCGCCGGGGACACTCGCGACGATTCGGTCGATCGTCGCTTGATCCAGCGCCACCAGTGGCAGCAGTTCGGGCGTGATGCGCGTGCAATCGGCCGGAACAAGATTGGCCGGCACCGCTGCCTCAGGCTCTCCCCCCACCGCCGCTGCCAATGCGGCCAGCGTCGGTTGGCCGAACAGCACGCGGATATCCGCCGACAGGCCGGCCCGGCGCATGCGCGCAACCAGATTGACCGCCAGCAACGAGTGGCCGCCCAGTTCGAAGAAATGATCAAAGCGCCCTACCCGCTCAACCTTGAGCAACTCGGCCCAGATACCGGCGATCACGGTTTCAACTTCACCGACCGGCGCTTCGTACTCGCGGGTCGACAGTGCAATCTGCTCGGGAGCCGGCAAAGCCTGTCGATCCAGTTTGCCGTTGGGGCTCAGCGGCAAGGCCTGCAAATGCACAAACACGGCAGGCACCATGTAATCCGGCAGATGCGTGAGCAATTGGCTTCGCAACTGATCGTTCTCAAAACACTCGCCGCTGTAGTACGCCACCAATCGCTGATCGCCCGGCACGTCTTCACGGGCCAGCACCGCCGCTTCACGCACGCCGTCGAGGCGCGCCAGATGCGCCTGAATCTCGCCCAGTTCAATGCGCAAACCACGGATCTTGACCTGATCGTCGTTGCGCCCCAGGTACTCGATGTTGCCATCGGCCAGATACCGCGCGACGTCGCCGGTGCGGTACAAACGCGCGCCGGGCTGATCATTGAACGGATCGTCGAGGAAGCGCTCGGCCGTCAGCTCAGGCCGATTCAGATACCCCCGCGCCACCTGCACCCCGCCCAGATACATCTCGCCGACCACACCCAACGGCGTCGGTTGCTGATGAGCATCAAGGATGTACACGCGGGTGTTGCACAGCGGTTTGCCAATCGGCGGCGCGCCTTGCGGTACCGGCGAATCCGCCTCCAACGTCCACACCGTGCTGTCGACGGTGGCTTCGGTCGGGCCATACACGTTGTGCAGGCGCACCTGCGGCAGACGCTCACGGACGCTGCGCACCAACGCTGCGGTCAGCTCACCGCCACCACAGAACACATCGCTCAGGCTACTGCACTCACCGACTTCTTCCACTTCAAGGAATTGCTGCAACAGCGCCGGTACAAACTGGATGACGTTGACCTGTTGCTCACGAATCAGTTGCACCAGCGCGACCGGATCGCGGTGATCGTCGGGGCCGGCGAGAACCAGGCGCATGCCGCAGCTCAACGGCCAGAATAGTTCCCACACCGAGGCGTCGAAACTGAACGGGGTTTTCTGCAGCAGCGCGGCGCCGGTAGAAAGCGGACACAGTCCGGCGCTCCAGTGCAGCAGATTGCCCAGGTTGCGGTGCTCGACCATCACGCCTTTCGGCGTGCCGGTGGAACCGGAGGTGTAAATCACATAAGCCAGGTTCGCGGCGCTCAGGTCTGGCACTTGCGGATTGCTTTGCTCAAGGTCTTGCCAGGTGCACTGGTCGAAATCGACCCGCACGCCCGCCCACTCGGCGATCAGCGCACGCGTCGGCCCATGCACCAGCACCACCACGGGCGCGCTGTCCTCAAGCATGTAGGCCAGACGCTCGGCGGGATAGCTCGGATCGAGCGGCACATAAGCGCCACCAGCCTTGAGAATCGCCAGTAGACCGATCAACAACTCCGGCCCGCGCTCGACGCAGATTGCCACCCGCGCATCGCTGCCCACACCGCACTGGCGCAGGTGATGGGCGAGTTGGTTGGCGCGGCGATTCAGCTCGGCGTAACTCAAACGCAACCCACCGGCGACCACAGCGTCAGCGTCTGGCGTGCGCAACACCTGCGCCTCGAAGCGGCCATGCACGGTCTGTTCGAGATCGTGGATGACGGCGGTGGCGTTCAGATCGACCAGCAGGTGCTGACGCTCGTCATCCGCCAACAACGCCACCTGCTCCAGTACCGCTTGATCGTTGTTGACCATTGCCTGCAACAGTCGCCGGAAGTAACCGACATAACGCTCAATGGTCGATTCGTCGAACAGGGCAACGGCGTACTCCAGCACACCGCGAATCCCGCCCGGCGCGTCTGCCAGCGTCAGCGACAAATCGAATTTGGCAAAGTGACTCGGCTCGGCGACGCTTTCCAGTGTCAGCTCGCCCAGACTCAGGCTAGCGCCGTGGCCGCTGTCCCAACTGAACATCGCTTGAAACAACGGGCTGTGCGCCATGCTGCGCAGCGGCCGGGTGATTTCCACCACTTGCTCGAACGGCAGATCCTGATGCGCTTGCGCATCCAACGTCCGCGCCTTGACCCGCGCCAGCAGCGCCTCGGTGCTCAAAGCGCCCGAGGTATCGATACGCAAGGCCAGGGTATTGACGAACATGCCGATCAAGCCTTCGATCTCGGCGCGGGTACGGTTGGCGACCGGCGAACCGATGACCACTTCGGCTTGCCCGGACAAACGACTCAACAGACTCGCCCAGGCACTGAGCATGAGCATGTACATCGTCACGCCGTGACGCTGGGCCAAAGCCTTGAGCCCGGCACTCAAGCGTTCGTCGAGCACCACGTCGACGGTGTTGCCGGCGTAATCCTGCTGTGCCGGGCGCACGCGGTCAGTCGGCAGCGTCAACAGCGCTGGAGCGCCCGCCAGGGTCTGTAGCCAGTACTCGCTTTGGCGCTGCAACACCTCACCACTGAGCCAGCGTCGCTGCCACACCGCGTAGTCGCTGTATTGCAACGCCAGGGGCGGCAGCGGATCCGGCTGACCGTGGCTGAACGCCTGATACAACGCCATCAGCTCACGGGTCAGAACCCCCATCGACCAGCCATCGGAGATGATGTGGTGCAGCGTCAGCAACAACACGTGATGATCGTCGGCGAGGCGCACCAACCGACCGCGAATCAGCGCATCGTCCTGCAAGTCGAAAGGCCCCGAGGCTTCGCCCTGAATCAGCGCCGCCAAGGTCTGTTCGGCTTGCGGATGCTGACGCAGGTCTTCGACGCGCAGCAGCAGACCGCTGTCGACCGGGGCGATCAGCACTTGCGCCTCGTCATTGAACTGGGCAAAACGGCTGCGCAGGGTTTCGTGGCGGGCGACGATGCGCGCCAAGGCTTGTTGCAGGGCCGGTTCATTCAGCTGCCCACGCAGGCGCAGGCCGATGGGAATGTTGTACGCGGTGTTGGCGCCTTCCATCTGTGCGAGAAACCACAAGCGTTGCTGAGCGAACGACAGCGGCAAGGCGCCGTCACGGGCCACCGCGACAATCTCCGGTTGCGTGCTGCGCCCGGCCTGCGCTACCGCCTCGGCAACCGCGGCCAGCTCGGCGTTGGCAAACAGATCGCCCAGTGCTAGCTCCACGCCAAGGCGCTGGCGAACCTGGGACACCATGCGCATGGCCAACAGCGAATGGCCGCCGAGTTCGAAGAAATGATCCTGGCGCCCTACTCGCTCGACCTGCAGCACCTGCGCCCAGATCTGCGCCAAGGCGCTTTCCAGTTCGTTGTGCGGGGCCTCGTATTCGCGGGTGAACAGCGCCGCTCGCTCGGGTTTCGGCAGGGCCTTGCGGTCGACCTTGCCATTGGCGGTCAACGGCAGCGCGTCGAGTCTGACGAAGGCCACCGGCACCATGTACTCCGGTAACTGGGTCAACAGGTGCGCGCGCAACTCGGCCACGGCCAACGGTTCGACCTGGCTCTGCTCGGTGAAATACGCCACCAGGCGTGGCTGGCCGGGTTCATCTTCGCGCGCCAGCAACACGGCTTCCTGAATGCCGGGCAACTGATTGAGGCGGGTTTCGATTTCGCCGAGTTCGATGCGCACGCCGCGGATTTTTACCTGATCGTCATTGCGCCCCAGGTACTCGATCGTGCCGTCGGCGCGCCAGCGTGCGAGGTCGCCGGTGCGATACATGCGCGCATTCGGCACGGGGCTGAACGGGTCGTGGAGGAAGCGCTCGGCGCTCAGGTCGGCACGGTTCAAATAGCCGCGAGCGACTCCGACACCGCCAACGTACAACTCGCCCATGACGCCAATCGGCACCGGACGCTGCTGTTCATCGAGCAGGTACACCGTGGCATTGGTCACCGGTTTGCCGATGTGCAAGGCATCGCCTGCCTCGATTCGCCCAGAAGTGGCGACCACGGTGGCTTCGGTCGGACCGTAGTTGTTGATCACGTCGAATTGCTGGTTGCGGCTGAACTGGCGCAAGCGGTCGCCACCGATCAGCAATGTACGCAACGTCGGGTGTTCAAGGTTCTGGCTGAAGGCGTATTCGGCGACGGGTGTCGGCAGAAAACTCACGTCCAGTGGCTGCGCGCGCCACCAGTCGAGCAGCGCATCGATATCCTCGGTGCCTTCGTGAGTCGGTGCCAGATGCAGGGTCGCGCCGGCACACAACGCTGGCCAGACTTCCCAGGCCATGGCGTCGAAACCGAACCCGGCAAGGCTTGAAGTGTGGCGACCGGCGCACAGATCAAACGCGCTGCAATGCCAGTCGACCAGATTCGACAAGGTGCGGTGTTCGACCATCACCCCTTTGGGCAGGCCGGTGGAACCGGAGGTGTAGATCACGTAGGCCAGGTGTTCAGCGGTCAGGCCCGGCACCTGCGGATCAAGGGTCTCGCTCAGTGGCCAAGTGCGCGGGTCGAGATCGATCACCGGCACCGCCAGTGCCGGCAAGCGCTCAAGCAAATTGTTCTGGGTGAGCACGGCGACGGGGGCGCTGTCGCTGAGCAAGTAGTGCAGACGCTCGGCCGGGTGCGCCGGGTCGACCGGCACATAACCGGCGCCGGCCTTGAGAATGGCGACCAGTCCGACCAGCGTATCGAGGCCACGGCGGGCGACGATGGCGACGCGATCGTCAGGCTTCACCCCAAGCGCGATCAGGTGATGGGCCAAGGCGTTGGCATGCCGGTTGAGCTCGGCATAACTCAGTTGCTCACCGAGGTATTGCGCAGCCACGGCTTCGGGCCGCTGCGCCACTTGTGCCTCGAAACGCTGGCCAATGGTCAACGTCGCCGGGAAGTCGGCGTGAGTGGCATTGAACGCCAACAGCACCTGCTCGCGCTCGGCCGCCGGCAGAATCGGCAACTGGTTGATTGCGGTATCGGGCGCCTGCTCCAGTGCCAGCACCAGACCTTCCAGAGCGCAGTGCAGGTAATCGCAGATACGCTGTGGATCGACCTCGGTGGTGGCCAGCAAGGTCAGGCTGAACGCATCACCGTAATCATCAACGCTGAGGGTCAGCGGATAGTTGGTGCGTTCTTCGGAGCTGATCGTGCTGATACCTTCCCAGGCGGCAAGCGTCTCGGCACTTGCCGTCGCTGCGGTATGGCTGTGACGGTAATTGAGCAAGGCACTGAACAACGGCGTCGGCGCGACCACGCCGCTGCAACGCTGGGCCAATGCCAGCGGCGCGTGTTCGTGGCGCATCAGCGTGGTCAGGCGTTTGTGCGTCGCCTCCACCGCCGCACGCACGCCCTGCGCATCGACATCGACCCGCAGCGGTAAGGTGTTGATGAAAATCCCCAGCGCCCGTTCGGTGGCTTCGGCGCCTTGCATACGGCCCATCAGCACCGTACCGAACACTACGTTTTGCTTGCTGGTGAGCGCCGCCAGTACCTGCGCCCAGCCCAGATGGAACAGGCTCGCAGCGCTCACCCCGAGCTGCCGCGCCTGTGTGCGCAGACGCTGGCCGAGCAACGGGTTGATCGGCAGGCTCAGCTCGGCGATGCCAAGGCCGTCACCCTGCACGTCCTGCAAACCGTACGGCAGCGTCGGCTCGGCAATGTCAGCGAGCATCTCGCGGAAAAACCCCTCGTGTTCCGCTTCGCTGATGCCCAGCCGCGCCTGCGCCACGTAATTGCGAAACGGCAGCGGGCGCCCGAGCATTTGATCCTGGCCGGTGAGGCAGGCGAGCAGTTCGTGACGCACCACATCGAGCGCCGAGTGGTCCAGCGCCATGTGATGGAACAACAACGTCGCGACCGCGCGCTGAGCGTCCTCGTCCCACGCGTAGGCCAGACGCATCATCGGCGCACACCGCACGTCCAGACGGAAATGCCGCGCATCGAAACGTTCGTGCAATTGCTGCAGTGCATCGCTTGCGCCGTCTGCCAGCACGACTTCTTCCATCGGCAACTGTGCCTGACGCCAGACCACTTGCAGCGGCACGTCCAGCCCTTCCCAATGCACCGCCGTGCGCAAGATGTCGTGGCGATCGATGACTTTTTGCAAGGCTTGAGCGAAGTCCTGCAGACGCTCACGGCTGCTGAACGCGAAGTACGATTGCATGACGTAGGGATCGCCCTGCTCGTTGCTCGCGTGGTGATAGAGAATCCCCTCCTGCAACGGCGCCAACGGATAGATGTCCTGCACATTCGCCGCGCCGCCTGGCACTTGCGCTACGAGGTGATCGATGCTGGCCTGATCCAGCTCGACCAGGGTCAGCATCGACGGGGTGATCTGCGTGGCGTCGGCCGCGATGCCGTTGACCGGCACCTCGACCTGACCGGCCTTGGTGGCCGAATATTGCCCGGCCTTGATCAGTTCGATCAGCGCCGGTTTATGTTCGCGCAACAGCGCCAGCAACGCCGGATCGCTCAAGGCCTGTTTGTTGCCATTGACGCGCAATTGTTCATCGGTCACCGCCAACTGAATGTCTTTTGCCTTCAGGGTTGCCAACAGTTCGAGCACATTCACAGGACGATCTCCATTCTTTCGGTAATTGCGGCGTAGCCGGCCAGGGTCGGATGTTCGAACAGCGACCTGACATCGGCTTCCATGCCTTCCTGACGCAACCGGCCGATCAGACTGACCGCCAGCAGCGAGTGACCACCCAACTCAAAAAAGTGATCGTGGCGCCCTACCCGCTCGACGTTGAGCAGTTCAGCCCACAGCCGTGCGAGGGTGATTTCCACTTCGCCGACCGGGGCTTCGTATTCGCGGGTTTTCAGCGCTTGCTGATCCGGCGCCGGCAGCGCCTTGCGGTCGAGCTTGCCGTTGGGGCTCAGCGGCAAAGCGTCGAGATGCACGAACACGGCGGGCACCATGTAGTCCGGCAAGTGATCCAGCAGTTGACTGCGCAGCAGGTCGATTTCCAGGCGTTCGCCGGTGTAGTACGCGACCAGACGTTTGTCGCCCGGCACGTCTTCACGGGCCACCACCGCCGCTTCTTGCACGCCGTGGATCTGGGTCAGGCGCGCCTGAATTTCGCCCAGCTCAATACGCAGACCGCGGATCTTCACCTGATCATCGTTACGCCCCAGATACTCGATGTTGCCGTCCGGCCGATACCGCGCGACGTCACCGGTGCGGTACATGCGCCCGCCAGGCTGGAACGGATCGTTGAGGAAGCGCTCGGCACTCAGCTCAGGCCGGTTCAGATAGCCGCGCGCCACCTGCACGCCAGCGATATACAGCTCGCCGACCACGCCTTGCGGCGCCGGCTGCTGTTGCGCATCGAGGATATACATGCGGGTGTTGGCGATCGGTTTGCCGATCGGTGTGTTGTCCGGGGTCTGTTCGATGGAGCCGGCGCAATCCCACGCGGTCACGTCGACGGCCGCTTCGGTCGGGCCGTACAGGTTGTGCAAACCGCTGCCCGGCAATTGCAGTTTGAAGCGCCGCACGACATTGCCCGGCAACGCCTCACCGCTGCACATCACCTGCCGCACACCGTCGCAGCGCGTGGTGTCGCTGTTGGCGAGGAACACGTCGAGCATCGACGGCACAAAGTGCAGCGTGGTGATGTGTTCGCGCTCGATCACTTCGCTCAGGTACTGCGGATCCTTGTGCCCGTCGGGCCGCGCCATGACCAGTCGCGCACCGGTCATCAGCGGCCAGAAGAACTCCCACACCGACACGTCGAAGCTGAACGGGGTTTTCTGCAACACCGAATCGGCAGCGGTCAGGCGATAGGCGTCCTGCATCCACAGCAAGCGGTTGACCACACCTGCGTGTTCGTTGACCACGCCTTTCGGTTGGCCGGTGGAACCGGAGGTGTAGATCACGTACGCGCTGTGCTGTGGCGTCAGCGCCGGGATCTGCGGATTGTCGGCAGACAGGGATTGCCAAGTGTTCTGGTCAAGATCGACCACTGCCGCTTTGACATCCCCCAGCAACCCGCTGGTAGCACCGTGCACCAGCACCACGGCCGGCGCGCTGTCCTCAAGCATGTAGGCCAGGCGCTCCAGCGGATAGGCCGGGTCCAGCGGCACATAACCGGCGCCAGCCTTGTTGATCGCCAGCAGACCGATGACCATTTCCAGACTGCGTTCGACGCAGATCGCCACCCGCGAATCCACCTGCACGCCAAGGCTGATCAAATGCCCGGCCAAGCGGTTGGCGTGTTCGTTCAACTGCGTGTAGCTCAATGCCTGTTCGCCGGCGACGACGGCGACAGCCTGTGGCGTACGTCGCACCTGCGCTTCGAACAAGCCGTGCAGCGTCTGCTGCAAATCGTAATCGACGTCGGTGTCGTTGAGGCCGAGCAGCAACGCCTGCCGCTCCTCGTCCGACAGCACCGTCAGGCGATTCAACGCTTGCTGTGGTGTGTGCTCCAAGGCTTCAACCAGCGCGGTCAGCGCGTTCTCCATGTACTGACCGATGCGTGCTGCGCCGATGCGCGACGGCGTCATCACTGTCAGTTCAAAACCGCTGCCCAGATCGTCGACGTTGAGGGTCAACGGGTAATTGGTGCGCTCCTCGCCGGCCAGGGATTCGATGCCCTGCCAGGATTCACGCTTGGCCTCTTGTCGGGTTTCATTGCCGCTGTGCCGGTAGTTGAGCATTGCGCTGAACAGTGGCGACGGCGCCGCGACACCGCTGCAACGCTGGGCCAGCGCCAGCGAAGCATGTTCGTGAGCCAACAGCGCACTGAGCCGCGCATGGATCGCCTTGACCCCGGCGCGCACGTTGCTTTCGTCGACATCCACGCGCAATGGCAAGGTGTTGATGAACATGCCGAGCCCGCGATCCGCGCCCGCGCCGCCCTGCATGCGGCCAAGCAGCACCGTGCCAAAAACCACGCGTTTCTGAGCGGACGTTGCCGCCAGCACCTGTGCCCAGGCGAGATGGAACAGGCTGGCAACGCTGACGCCGAGCAACCGTGCCTGACTGCGCAGACGCTGCGCCACCACGGCGGGTAGCGCCTGGCAGACTTCCTCGATGTCATTGCCGTCGCCGTGCACGTCCTGCAAGCCGAACGGCAGGGTCGGTTCGTCGATGTCGCCGAGCATCTCGCGGAAGAACGCTTCGTGCTCTTGTTCGCTGACGCCTAGGCGGGTCTGCGCGACATAATTGCGGTACGGCACTGCGGCCACCGGCAGGCGCTCATCGCCCTGCAAAATCGCCTGCATTTCTGCGCTGACCACCGCCAGCGCGGTGTGGTCCATGGCAATGTGATGGAACAACAGCATGGCGACGACACGCTGATTGTCCGGGTCGAGGGCATACACCAGACGCAGCAGCGGTGCCTGATCCAGGTCCAGACGCCAGTGCCGCGCATCGAAGCGCGCCCGCAGTTGATCGATGGCTTCGCCCTGCGCAGGCTCCAGCGCCACGGCTTGGACCGGTAGCTCGGCACGCCGCCAGACCACTTGCACAGGCGCCGCGAGCCCTTGCCAGACAATCGACGTACGCAGGATGTCGTGGCGCGTCATGACCTGACGCAGCGCTGCCGCGAACCCTTGGAAACGCTCGAGGCTGTCGAACGCCAGACACGATTGCAGCAGGTACGGATCACCCTGCGCGGCGCTGAGGTGGTGATACAGAATCCCCTCCTGCAAAGGCGCCAGCGGATAAATGTCCTGCACGTTGGCCGCGCCACCCGGCACCGAGGCGACGATGCGTTCGATGCTGGCCTGATCCAGTTGCACCAGTGGCAGCATGTCCGGGGTGATGTGCGTACAGTCGGTCGCAATCAGATTCTCGGGTACTGCAACCTCGCGACCGCTGCCCACCGCAGCAGCCAGCGCAGCCAACGTCGGCTGGCTAAACAGCACGCGCACGTCGGTGCTCAGATCGACCTGCCGCATGCGTTCGATCAGCGTCACCGCCAGCAATGAATGCCCGCCCAATTCAAAGAAGTTGTCGTGACGGCCGACCTGTTCAACGTTAAGAACGTCAGACCAGATCTGCGCGAGTGCGATTTCCACCGAACCTTGTGGCGCGGCATATTCGCGGCTCAGCCACGCCGTTTGATCCGGCTCCGGCAACGCCTTGCGGTCAAGTTTGCCGTTGGCAGTCAGCGGCAGTGCTTGCAGGCGCACGTAAGCGGCGGGCACCAGGGCCTGCGGCAACTGCGCTTGCAGATGACTGCGCAAATCCTCGATCTCGACGTTCAGCCGTTCGGTAAACCACGCCAGCAACTGGCCGTCGCGCACCAGCACCACGCAATCCTGCACGGCCGCGTGAGCGCTCAACGCCGCTTCGATTTCGCCCAGTTCGATGCGCACGCCGCGCAGTTTGACCTGATCATCGTTGCGCCCCAGGTATTCGACGGTGCCGTCAGCCAGCCAACGTGCGAGGTCGCCAGTGCGATACATGCGCGCCTGCGGTGCGTCGCTGAACGGGTCGTCGAGGAAGCGTTCGGCGGTCAGCTCGGGGCGATGCAGATAACCGCGCGCCACGCCCGCACCGCCGACATACAACTCGCCCGCGACGCCGATTGGTACCGGGCGCTGCTGGTCGTCAAGCAGGTAAATCTTCGCGTTGGCCATCGGCCGGCCGATATGCAGCACCTGCCCGGACTCGACCGCGCCGGAGGTGGCAACCACCGTGGCTTCGGTCGGGCCATAGTTATTGATCACCGCGAAGGTCTGCTCGCGGGGGAACTGGCGCAGTTTGTCGCCGCCGATCAATAGCGTGCGCAAGGTCGGGTGGCCGAGGTCGCGACTGAACGCATATTCGGCGACCGGCGTCGGCAGGAAACTCACCTGCAATGGCTGCGCACGCCACCATGCCAGCAACTCATCGAGGTGCTCATTGCTCACCGACTCCGGCGGCAGATGCAGGGTCGCACCGACACACAGCGCCGGCCAGACTTCCCACGCCATGGCGTCGAAACCGAAGCCGGCGACGCTCGACGTGTGGCTACCGGCGCGCAGGTCGAAGGCCTCGCAGTGCCAGTGCACCAGGTTCTCCAGCGTCGCGTGTTCGACCATCACGCCTTTCGGCTGGCCTGTGGAGCCGGAGGTGTAGATCACATAAGCCAGATGCGCCGGGGTCAGCGCCGGCAATTGCGGATTGCTCTCAGCCAGCTGTTGCCAGGTGGGATTGTCCAGATCAATCAGCGCCACGGTGCCAAGCAAATCAGCCGTCGACGCCTGCGCCAGCACCGCCATCGGCGCGCTGTCCTGCAACAGATAGGCGATGCGTTCCGCCGGGTACGCCGGGTCAACCGGCACATAACCGGCCCCAGCCTTGAGGATCGCCAACAACGCGACGAGCATGTCCGGGCTACGGCGCAGGCACACGGCGATACGGTCATCGGGCTGCACGCCGAGGCCGAGCAAGTGATGGGCCAGGCGATTGGCACGCTGATTGAGCTCAGCGTAGGTCAGTTGCTGCGCGCCCTGAACCACAGCCAGTGCGTCCGGCTGCTGCTCGGCCTGAACCTCGACCAAGCGCTGAATCGTCGCACCACGCGGATAGGCTGCTGAGTGCTGGTTGAAGCCGACCAGCAAATGTTCGTATTCCGCCACCGAGAGCACCGGCAGCCGGTTGAGCGGACGTTGCGGCGCCTCTTCCAGCGCCGTCACCAGATGTTCCAGTGCGGTGTGCATGTAACTGCAAATCCGTTGCGCACCGATCTCGGCGAGCGCCAGCACGTCGAGGACAAAACCTTCGCCCAGATCATCCACCGAAAGGGTCAGCGGATAATTGCTGCGCTCCTCGCCGCCAAGCATGCGCACGCCCTGCCAGATACCCTGGCCGTCGTGCGGCTGCTGCTCGGCGGCACTGTGTCGGTAGTTGAGCAAGGCGCTGAACAGCGGCGCGGAACCGGCCATGCCAGTGCAGCGTTGAGCCAGCGCCAGTGACGCGTGTTCATGGCCGAGCAGTGCCGTCAGCCGCGCATGAGTGGACTTCACCCCGGCGCGCACGCCTTCAGCGAGATCAACCCGCAGCGGCAAGGTGTTGATGAACACCCCGAGTGTCCGGTCGGCGCCCTCACCGCCCTGCATGCGCCCCATCAACACGGTGCCGAAGACCACGTCGCGGCGGCCGGAGACTACGCCCAGCACCTGCGCCCAGGCCATGTGCATCAGGCTCGCCGGGCTGACGCCCAACTGCCGGGCCTGTTCACGCAGGCGCAGATTGAGCGCCGCATCGACCGGTTGCAGCGCTTCTTCGATGCCACGTCCGTCGCCCTGGACATCCTGCAGACCGAAGGGCAAGGTCGGCTCGTCGATATCGCCAAGCATCTCGCGGAAGAACGCTTCATGTTCCTGCGCATCGGCGCCCAAGCGGGCCTGCGCCACGTAGTTGCGGTACGGCATCGGCGGCGTCAGCGTGTCGAGCTGGTCGAACATCAGCGCGTGCATTTCGCGACCGATCACGTCCATGGCGGTGTGGTCGAGAATCGAGTGATGGAACAGCACGATGGCGACGACTTGCTGTTGCGCCGGATCCTCGGCGTAGACCATGCGGATCAACGGTGCCTGATTCAGATCGAGGCGGAAATGCCGCGCATCGAAACGCGCGTGCAACTGCTCGAGGATGTCGCCGTCGTGCGCCTCCAGCGGCACTTGCTGCACGACCATCTGCGCCTCGCGCCAGACCACTTGCTGCGGGCTGGGCAAGCCTTCCCAGACTAGGCTGGTGCGCAGAATGTCGTGACGGGCGATGACCTGCTGCAAGTGCTCGGCGAAGGTTTGCAAACGTTCGAGGCTGTCGAAAGCCAGACGCGATTGCAGCAGGTATGGATCGCCCTGCTCGGCGCTCAGATGGTGATAAAGAATGCCTTCCTGCAACGGTGCCAGCGGATAGATATCCTGCACATTGGCAGCACCGCCCGGCACCGTCGCAACAATACGATCAATGCTGGCTTGATCCAGCGTGGTCAGGGTCAGCATATCGGGGGTGATGTGCGTGCAATCGGCTGGAATCAGATTGGCCGGCACTGCGATTTCCCGGCCACTGCCCAAGGCTCGCGCCAGCGCGGCGAGGCTCGGCTGGTTGAACAGCACGCGCACATCGGCGTTCAGACCGGCCTGACGCATGCGTTCGATCAGGCTCACCGCCAATAGCGAATGGCCGCCGAGTTCGAAGAAGTTGTCGTGACGGCCGATCTGTTCGATGTTGAGTACGTCGGCCCAGATCTGCGCCAACGCGATCTCGACCGGGCCTTGCGGCGCTTCATATTCACGGCTGAGCCACGCGTCCTGATCCGGCTCGGGCAAGGCTTTGCGGTCGAGTTTGCCGTGGGCCGTGAGCGGCAGGCTGTCCAGTCGCACGTAAGCGGCCGGCACCAAGGTGTCCGGCAGCCGCGCTTGCAGATGGCGGTGCAAGTCGCCGATCTCGACCTGCTCGATGTCAGTGAACCACGCAACCAGACGCCCGTCGCGTACCAGTACCACGCATTCGCGGACCGCGTCATGAGCGCTCAACGCGGCTTCGATTTCGCCGAGTTCAATGCGTACACCGCGCAGTTTCACCTGATCGTCATTGCGCCCCAGGTATTCGATATTGCCGTCGTCCAGCCAGCGCGCGAGGTCGCCGGTGCGGTACATCCGTGCGTGCGGCTCGTCACTGAACGGGTCGTCAAGAAACTGTGCAGCGGTCAGTTCCGGACGATTCAGATAACCCCGTGCAACCCCGGCGCCACCGACATACAACTCGCCTTGCACACCGGTCGGCACCGGTTGTTGCTGGCGGTCCAGCAGATAGACTTTGGCATTGGCAATCGGCCGGCCAATGTGCAAAACCCGCCCGGGCTCGATGCGCCCGGACGTCGCCACCACCGTGGCTTCGGTCGGGCCGTAGTTGTTGATCACATCGAACGTCTGATCTCGCGGGAACTGGCGCAATTTATCGCCGCCGATCAACAACGCGCGCAGGGTCGGATGGCCCAATTCACGACTGAAGGCATATTCGGCCACCGGGGTCGGCAGAAAGCTCACCTGCAACGGCTGCGCGCGCCACCACTCGAGCAATTCATCCAAGTGTTCATTGCCGATCGAAGGCGGTGGCAGATGCACGGTCGCGCCGACGCACAGCGCTGGCCAGACTTCCCAGGCCATGGCATCGAAACCGCAACCGGCGACGCTGGCGGTGTGGCTGCCGGCGTGCAGGTCGAAGGCTTCGGCGTGCCAGTGCACGAGGTTTTCCAGAGTGCGGTGCTCGACCATCACGCCTTTCGGCTGCCCGGTGGAGCCCGAGGTGTAGATCACGTAGGCCAGATTCGCCGGGGTCAGCCTCGACAGTGCCGGGTTGGTGTCAGGCAAGTGCCGCCAGTCGTTGGTGCCTAGATCGATCACGGGGACAGCGCCAAGCAGGTCGCGCGTCGAGGCCTGCGCCAGCACCGCGATCGGGTCGCTGTCGTGCAACAGGTAGGCGATGCGTTCAGCCGGGTATTCAGGATCGATCGGCACATAACCCGCGCCGGCCTTGAGAATTGCCAGCAGTGCGACAAGCATGTCCGGGCCGCGACGCAGGCACAGCGCGACGCGGTCATCGGTTTGCACGCCGAGGCCAATCAGGTGATGGGCGAGACGATTGGCGCGCTGATTCAGTTCGCGGTAGCTGAACTGTTGCTCACCCTGCACCACCGCCAATGCTTCGGGATGCGCCAAGACTCGCGCTTCAAAAAGCCGCGGCACTGTCTGCGCGGGCGGATATTCACGACCGCTGATATTGAAGCCGACCAGCACCCGTTGCCGCTCGCTTGGTGACACGATCGATAGCTGTTGCAACGGCGCCGTCGGCGTGTACTCCAGCGCCGTGACCAGGCTGTGCAACGCGGTTTGCAAGAAATCGCAGACCCGCGCACCGTCCACCTGCGGCACGGCTTGTACGCTCAAGCGGAACCCCTCGCCGAGGTCATCGACACTGACCACCAGCGGATAATTGCTGCGCTCGCGCGAGCTGAGAATCTGCACGCCGTCCCACGTTACAGCGGCCGAATCCGGCGCACTGTGGCGGTAGTTGAGCAAGGTGCTGAACAGCGCCTGCGAGCCGGCGACACCACTGCAACGCTGGGCCAGTGCCAGCGAGGCTTGCTCATGGCCGAGCAACTGCGCCAGACGCGCATGGGTGGCACGCACGCCGTGTTCTACCGGGTCAGCAGCGACGCTGACGCGCAACGGCAAGGTGTTGATGAACATGCCCAACGCCCGATCTGCACCCTCTCCGCCCTGCATGCGCCCGAGCAATACGGTGCCGAACACCACGTCTTGCTGGCCGGACACCTGCGCCAACACCTGAGCCCAGGCCTGATGCACCAGACTGGCCACGCTGACACCCAGCCGCCGTGCTTGCTCGCGCAGACGCTGACCAAGGCTGGCGTCAAGATCGGAATGACTGTCGAGGATCGCGCTGCCGTCGCCGTGCACGTCCTGCAAACCGAAAGCCACGGTCGGCTCGTCGATGTCGGCGAGCATCTCGCGGAAGAACGTCTCATGGGCCTGATCATCGGCGCCGAGCCGCGCCTGCGCGACGAAATTACGGTACTGCACCGGCGGCGGCAGATCGCTGCTGACGCCGCGCATGACGTCGTTCATTTCCGCCACCAGCACGTCCAGCGCGGTGTGATCGAGGACGATATGGTGCAGCAGGAGAATGCCGATCCAGCGCTGGTGTGGCTGATCTTCGGTGTAGACAAAGCGCATCAGCGGCGCGCGATTGAGGTCGAGACGATAGTGGCGTGGATCGAAACGCGCCTGCATCTGCTCGAGCACGTCGCCGTCGAGTTCGTCGGCATCGACACGTTCCAGCGCCAGTGGCGCCTCGCGCCAGACCACTTGCACGGCTTCCTCAAGCCCCTCCCAGACCACGCCGGTGCGCAGAATGTCATGGCGTTTGATCACGCCGTTCAAGGCGCGGACGAAGGTTTTGATCTGCGCCAGACCGTCGAAGGCAAATTGCGCCTGCAACACATACGGATCGCCGGCGCTGGTGGCCAGATGGTGATAGAGAATCCCCGCCTGCAACGGCGCCAGCGCATAGATGTCCTGCACATTGGCGATGCCGCCCGGCACGCTGGCAACCACGCGGTCGATAGCGGCTTGGTCGAGATTGACCAGCGGCAACATGGCTGGGGTAATACGCGTGCAACCCGGTTCGATCAGGTTGTCTGGAACGACAATGCCGCGTTCGCTGCTCAAGGTCGCCGCCAGCGCTGCCACGCTCGGCTGACCGAACAGCACGCGCACGTCGCAATGCAGATCCTGTTGGCGCATGCGCTCGATCAGCTTCACAGCCAGCAGCGAATGACCACCGAGTTCGAAGAAGTTGTCGTGGCGGCCGACCTGTTCGACGCCAAGTAACGTCTGCCAGAGTTCGGCAATCAGGTTTTCCACGTCACCAACCGGCGCCTCGAAACCACGCCGGGCGAATGCATCGCTGTCCGGTGCCGGCAAGACTTTGCGGTCGAGCTTGCCATTGGTGGTCAGCGGCAAAGCGTCCAGACGCACGAAGGCGCTCGGCACCATGTAGTCGGCCAACGTGGCCAGCAAATGATCACGCAATTGCGCCACATCCGGCGCCACACCTTCATCGGCCAGCCAGTACGCGACCAGACGCTGATCACCGGGGCTGTCCTCACGGGCAATCACCACGGCTTCTCGCACGCCTTCGCAACTAGACAGACGTGCCTCGATCTCACCCAGCTCAATGCGGAAACCGCGAATTTTAACCTGATCGTCGTTGCGCCCCAGGTATTCGAGGCTGCCGTCCGCCGCCCAACGTGCAAGGTCGCCGGTTTTATACAACCGCGCCTCGGCGTTTTCGCCAAACGGATCATTGATAAAACGCTCGGCGGTCAGCGCTTCGCGATTCAGATAACCGCGCGCCACCCCGGTGCCTCCGACGTACAGCTCACCGATCACGCCGACGGGAACCGGTTCACGCTGCGCATCGAGGACATACAGTTGCAGGTCGGGAATGCGCACGCCAATCGGGCTGACGCCGAGCAACTGCGCGTCGGCGGCTTGCAGCGGTCGATAGGTCACGTGCACGGTGGTTTCGGTGATGCCGTACATGTTGACCAACCGTGTACCAGCGTTGCCGACCCGCGCATACCACGGCTTGAGCAGCCCCGGCTCCAGCGCCTCACCACCGAAAATCACTTCCCGCAGGGAGTGCTGTAATTGGCTGCGGCCCTGGGCGGCGATCAATTGGCGGAACGCGCTCGGCGTCTGGTTGAGCACGGTCACACCGGTTTCGCACAGCAGCGCATAGCAGTCGTCCGGCGAGCGGCTGACGGCTTGCGGGATCAACAGCAATTGCCCGCCGAACGCCAGCGCGCCCCAGATTTCCCACACCGAAAAGTCGAAGGCGAAGGAATGGAACAGCACCCAGATATCCTGTTGATTGAACTGGAACCAGTCCTCGGTGGCAGAAAACAGCCGCGCCACGTTGCGGTGCTCGACCATCACGCCTTTGGGCAAACCGGTGGAGCCGGAGGTGTAGATCACGTACGCCAGATGCGCCGGGGTCAGCTCGGGGATCTTCGGATTGCTGTCGAGTTCGGCCTTGAGGTGAGCGCTGTCGAGGTCGATCTGCGGCACCTCAAGAGCGGCCACGCGATCGCGGGTCGCCGCCTGCATCAGCAGCGCTGCCGGGGCGCTGTCCTGCAAGGTGAAACTGATTCTGTCGAGCGGATAGGCCGGATCGATCGGCACATAACCGGCGCCCGCCTTGAGCACACCCAGCAGGCCGATGAGCATTTGCGGGCCGCGCTCGACGCAGATGGCGACACGGTCGTCAGGGCGAATGTTCAGCGCCAGCAAATGGTGAGCGACCTGATTGGCGCGGCGGTTGAGTTCGCCGTAGCTGAGCGTCTGTCCTTCGAAGATCAGCGCCGTGGCGTCCGGGCGGGCCTGTGCATGGGCTTCGAATTGCTGGTGGATCAGCGGGGTGTCGGGGAACTGCGACAGCGGCAAATTGCTGCCGTGCAGCAGGTGTTCGCGTTCGCTGGCGGGGAGGATTTTCAGCTCTTGCAGCGCCACATCGGCACTGGATTGCAGGGCTGCCGCCAGACTCTCCAGCGCCGCATTCAAGTAAGCGGCCATGCGCTCGGCACCCAGCGCAGCATCCGCCAGGGCGGTGATGCGCAAGTCCACGCCGAGGTCATCGATGTTGATGGTCAGCGGATAGTTGGTGCGCTCGCGGGCGCCGAGCACCTGCACACCGGGGGCAATGTCGACCACGTCCGCGACTTCTTCGACGCTGCTGTGTCGGTAGTTGAGGATCGCGCTGAACAGCGGCGTCGGCACCGCGACGGCGCTGCAGCGTTGTGCCAACGCCAGCGAAGCTTGCTCATGCGCCAGCAACGCAGTCAGGCGCTGATGGGTCGCCCGCACGCCGGCGCGCACGCTTTGCTCGCCAACATCAACGCGCAGCGGCAAGGTGTTGATGAACATGCCCAACGCCTGTTCACCGCCCTCGCCCGCGTCCATGCGCCCCAGCAACACTGTGCCGAACACCACCGCCGTACGCCCGGACAATTGCCCGAGCACCCGCGCCAGCGCCAGATGTGTCAGGCTCGCAACGCTCACGCCGAGCTGCCGCGCCTGCTCGCGCAACTGCCGGCTCAAACGGCTGTCGAGCATTAACGAAGACTCCTCGATGGCATGACCGTCGCCCTGCACATCCTGCAAGCCACATGGCAGCGTCGGCTCGTCGATATCAGCGAGCATCTCGCGGAAAAATGCTTCCTGCGCCTGCTCACTGCCGGCACTGCGCGCCTTGGCCAAGTGATCACGATACGGCACCGCCGCTGGCACTTGCGCAGTCTGCCCGAGCAGGCAGGCCTGAACTTCCCGGCGCAGCACATCCAGCGCCACGTGATCCATGATCATGTGATGAAACAGCAACAGCGCGACCACGCGGCCCTGAGCGGGATCCTGCGCATAGACCATGCGCAGCAGTGGCGCTTGCTGCATGTCGAGGCGGAAGTGCTGCGGGTCGTGGCGTTCGAGCAGTTGCGTGAGCACGTCGGCACCGCTGTCGACGCGGATTTCCTCACACACCAGCGGCGCCTCGCGCCAGACCACTTGCACCGCTTCGTCGAGGCATTCCCAGACAAACGAGGTGCGCAAAATGTCGTGACGCTTGACCACCCAACGCAGCGCGTCGGCGAAGGCGTTCAGGCGCTCCTGGCAGTCGAACACGAAACGCGCCTGCGAGATGTAAGGGTCACCGGCAGCGGCCGAGAGGTGGTGATAGAGCATGCCCTCCTGCAACGCGGACAACGGATAAATGTCCTGCACGTTGGCGGCGCCACCCGGCACCGTGGCAACGATGCGGTCAAGGGTGTCCTGATTCAGCGTCACCAGCGGCAGCATGTCCGGGGTGATGCGAAAGGCCGGGCTCAGCCAGTCGCCGCCGTGTTCGGCGACCAGCTCCAGCAGTTGCGCCTTGTGCGCCGCGAGGCTGTCCCACAACGCGTCATCCAGCGCGTCGTCGCTGCCCAGAATGACCAGGTCTTCATCTTCCTGTTGAAGGCGGATCGCATGGGTGGAAATGGCAGCCATCAGTTCGCTGAAATGCATGAGGTAACCTGCTGTAAATACGGAAAAAAGGAGCGCGCAGCAGCGAGTCCGTGCACGCGGCGCGCAGCCTGGAAAAACTAAAACATCGGGGCGTGGGTGTCTGACATGGGAAGCGGGGACAAGCCGCCCTGCTCGCTGTTCGTCTCTGTAGGAGCTGCCGAAGGCTGCGATCTTTTGATTTTGCTTTTAAAAACAAGATCAACAGATCGCAGCCTTCGGCAGCTCCTACAGGGTTTGTGGTCGCCGTCAGAGACGGCGTTTTCGATTGAGGCTCGGGATGGTGGTCTGGGCGATTTCGACCTGCTTGGCCTGCCGCGAGGTCTGTGCCGCCAGCGCCGCCAGCGTCGGCTGACTGAACAGCGTCCGCGCGTCGACATGCAGCCCGGCCAGACGCATGCGCGCGACCAGACTGACCGCCAACAGCGAATGCCCGCCCAGTTCGAAGAAGTTGTCGTGGCGCCCGACCTGCTCGACCTTGAGCACCTGCGCCCAGATCTGCGCCAAGGCTGCTTCCACGTCGCCTTCGGGCGCCTCGTAAGGACGGCTGAGCAACGCCTCCGCCCCCGGTTCCGGCAACGCCTTGCGATCGATTTTGTCGTTGGGCGTCAAGGGCAGCGCCGCCAGCATCACGTAAGCGCCAGGCACCATGAATTCCGGCAACTGCGCCAACACATGTGCTCGCAATGCTTCCAGCGTCGGTGCAGCCTGCTCGGCACGCACGCTGTAATAAGCCACCAGCCGCTCATCGCGCACCAGCACCACCGCTTCGCGAATGGCCGGATGTTCGAGCAGCCGCGCTTCAATCTCGCCCAGCTCAAGGCGCACCCCGCGCAGCTTGACCTGAAAGTCGTTGCGACCGAGGAATTCAAGGTTGCCATTGGTGCCGTAGCGCACCAGATCACCGGTGCGATACAAACGATCACCGGCCACGAACGGACTGTCGATAAAGCGTTCGGCCTGCAATTGCGGCAGGCCCAGATAGCCGCGCGACACGCCCACTCCGCCAATGTGCAAATGCCCACTGACGCCAAGCGGCACAGGCTGATCAAAGGCATCAAGGACATACAGCCGCGTATTGCTCAGGGCCTTGCCGATAGGCACCAGCGTCTGCGGCACAGGCTCATAGGGTTGCAGCGTCCAACCGCTGCTGTCGACCGTGGTTTCGGTCGGCCCGTAGACGTTGTGCAGGCGCACCCACGGCAGGCGCTCGCGCACTTGCCGGGCCAGCGCAACGGTCAATTCGCCGCCACCGTTAAGCACGTCGGTGAGGCTGGTGCACTGGCTGACATCGTCCTGCTCGATGAACTGCTGTAACAACGCCGGCACGAACTTGACCACCGTGATGTTCTGCTCGCGGATCACTTGCGTGACATACGCCGAATCGCGATTGCCGTCGGCCCGCGCCAGCACCAGGCGCATGCCCGAGCACAGTGGCCAGAAGATCTCCCACACCGAACTGTCGAAACTGTACGGGGCCTTTTGCAGCAACGCCCCGTGTTCGCTGGGCGGTGACAACTGCGAGCCCCAGTGCACCATGTTGCAGGCGCTGCGGTGCTCGATCATCACGCCCTTCGGCGTGCCGGTGGAGCCAGAGGTGTAGATCATGTAGGCCAGATTCGTCGCGCCGAGACCCGGCACCTGCGGGTTGTCGTGCGGCTGGTCCTGCCAGACGCCGAGGTCGAGATCGATCAGCGGCACGCCGGGTTCGCCGAGCAGATCGCGCGTCGCGGCATGCACCAGCAGCGCGACCGGTGCGCTGTCCTGCAACATGTAGTTCAGGCGTTGCAGCGGATAATCGGGATCGAGCGGCACATAGGCACCGCCCGCCTTGAGAATGCCCAGCAGTCCGATCACCAGTTCCGGCCCGCGCTCGACGCAGATTGCGACTCGCGAATCCGGCTGCACGCCGAGCCCACGCAGATGATGAGCCAAGCGGTTGGCCTGCTCATTCAACTCGCGATAGCTCAGGCGTTGCTCGGCGAACTGCACGGCGATGGCATTCGGTTTGCGCTGCACCTGTTGTTCGAACAGCGTCTGCAGCGGCTGGTCCATCGGGCAATCGACCGCCGTATCGTTGAACTCGATCAGCAGCCGTTGCAGTTCTTCTTCCGGCAACAATGGCAAGCGATTCAATGGCTGCTGCGGCGTGTTTTCCAACGCCTCGACCAAGCCTCTCAGCGCTGACTGCACATAAGCGCAAATCCGTTGCGCACCGATGCTCGACAGGGTTCGGGTAGTCAGACGCAAGCCTGTGCCGAGGTCATCGACACTCAGGGTAAACGGGTAATTGGTGCGCTCCTCGTTGGCCAGGGTCTCGATGCCCTGCCAGCTCTGCCGGGAGGTTTTTTGCTCGACATCATCGCTGTGCCGATAGTTGAGCAAAGCGCTGAACAGCGGCGCCGGCGCGACAACGCCGCTGCAACGCTGAGCCAGCGCCAAAGAGGCGTGTTCATGGGCGAGCAACGCAGTCAGGCGGGCATGCGTGGATTTCACCGCTGCGCGCGCACCCTCGCCGACATCGACCCGCAGCGGCAAGGTATTGATGAACACCCCCAGCGCCCGGTCGGCACCCGCGCCGCCCTGCATGCGCCCCATCAGCACCGTGCCGAACACCACGCTTGGCTGCCCGGATGTCGCCGCCAACACTTGCGCCCAAGCGAGGTGAATCAGGCTGGCGACACTCACGCCGGCCAGACGCGCCTGCTGCTGCAAGCGCTGATAGAGGTCGCTCGTCAGCGTTTGCTCGGCCTCCTCGATGTTGCTGCCATCGCCCTGTACGTTCTGCAAAGCGAACGGCAAGGTCGGCTCGTCGATGTCAGCGAGCATCTGGCGGAAGAACGCTTCATGCTCCTGCTCGCTGACGCCGAATCGCGTCTGCGCCACATAGTTGCGGTACGGCACCGGTACCGCCAGCGGTTCAGCGCTCCCGGACAGGCAGGCGTGGATTTCTTCGCGCATCGCCTCCAACGCGATGTGATCCATCGCCAGGTGATGGAACAGCAAGATGCCGACCACCCGGTTATGCACGGGGTCACGGGCATACATCAGGCGCAGCAGCGGTGCCTGACTGATGTCGAGGCGATAACGCCGCGCGTCGAAGCGTTCGTGCAACTGATCGATGATTGCGCCACCAGCAGGGTCAAGTTCGACTTCCTGCACCGGCAAAATGGTCTCGCGCCATACCACTTGCACCGGCGACGTCAGCCCTTCCCAGACCACCGCCGTACGCAGGATGTCGTGCCGTGCAATGACCTGACACAACGCAGCGGCGAAGGCCTCGACCCGCTCGAGACTGTCGAACGCCAGCAGTGATTGCAGCAGATACGGATCGCCCTGCGCAGCAGTGATGTGGTGATAGAGAATGCCTTCCTGCAATGGTGCCAACGGGTAGATGTCCTGCACATTGGCGGCACCACCCGGCACTGTTGCGACGATACGCTCGATCATCGCCTGATCCAGTTGCACCAGTGGCAGCAGGTCTGGCGTGATGCGCGTGCAATCGGCGGCAATGCGGTTGACCGGCACCTCGACTTCGCGGCCACTGCCCTCCGCTGCTGCCAGCGCCGCCAGTGTCGGCTGGCTGAACAGCACGCGAACATCGCTGCTCATGCCAATCTGGCGCATGCGTTCGATCAAGCCCACAGCCAACAACGAGTGGCCGCCCAGCTCGAAGAAATGGTCGTGACGCCCTACCCGTTCAACCTGCAAGACCTCGGCCCAGATCTGCGCCAGGGCGATTTCGACGTCACCTTGTGGCGCCTCGTATTGACGACGGATCAACGCGTCCGGCCCCGGTGCCGGCAACGCCTGGCGATCGAGCTTGCCGTTGGCGGTCAGCGGCAAACTCGCCAGGCGCATGTAAGCGGCCGGCAGCATCGTGGCCGGCAAACGCGATGTCAGATGCGCATGCAGTTGCAGGATGTCCAGCGCTTCACGCTCGGTGAACCATGCCAACAGTTGACCGTCACGCACCAGCACCACGGTTTCCTGCACCGCAGCATGGCTGGCGAGTGCCGCTTCGATTTCGCCCAGTTCGACACGCACGCCACGGACCTTCACCTGATCGTCGTTACGACCGATGTACTCAAGGTTACCGTCGGCGCGCCAGCGTGCGAGGTCGCCGGTGCGGTACATGCGCGCATCCGGCTGTGCACTGAACGGATCGTTGAGGAAGCGTTCGGCCGTCAGATCCGGACGATTCAGGTAACCCCGGGCAACCCCGGCACCGCCGACATACAGCTCACCGATGATGCCGATCGGCACCGGGCGCTGCTGATCATCGAGCAAATACGCGGTGGCATTGCTCACGGGTTTGCCGATGTGCAACGCCTGCCCCGGCGTGATCAACCCCGAGGTGGCGACCACCGTGGCCTCGGTCGGCCCGTAATTGTTGACCACCGCAAAACCCTGCGCACGGTTGAACTGGCGCAGACGATCACCGCCGATCAGCAAGGTGCGCAAGGTCGGGTGATCGAGTTGTTTGCTGAAGGCATATTCGGCAATCGGCGTTGGCAGAAAGCTCACGTCCAGCGGCTGCGCACGCCACCAGGCGAGCAGCGCGTCGATGTCTTCGCTGCCTTCGCTCGCGGGTGACAAATGCAACGTCGCCCCGGCGCACAACGCCGGCCAGACCTCCCAGGCCATCGCGTCAAAACCGAAGCCGGCCAGACTCGAGGTGTGCTGCCCGGTAGCGAGTCCGAATGCCGCGCAGTGCCAGTCGACCAGATTGCCCAGCGTGCGGTGTTCGACCATCACGCCTTTGGGCAACCCGGTCGAGCCGGAGGTGTAAATCACATAAGCGAGGTTGCTCGTGGTCAACCCCGGCACGTCGGGATCGGTCACGTTGTCGAGCGACCATTCTCGGCGATCAAGCTCGATCACTGGCAGCGCTGTGGCGGGCAAGCGATCACGTAAATCACTTTGCGTCAGCAGCGCCACCGGAGCACTGTCGCTGAGCAGATAACTCAGGCGCTCGGGCGGATGTGCCGGGTCAATCGGCACATAGGCGGCGCCAGCCTTGAGAACCGCCAGTAGCCCGACCAATGTCTCCAGGCTCCTGCGCGCGACGATCGCCACCCGGTCATCCGGCCGTACACCGAGGCCCAGCAGATGATGGGCCAACGCATTGGCTTGCTGGTTCAGCTCGGCATAGCTCAGGGTTCGTCCCTGATACGTCGCGACCACGGCGTCCGGTTGTTCGGCCACTCGGGATACGAATCGCTGATGAATCAGTGGGCCTTGCGGATAACTGACGCGGGTGTCGTTCCACTCATCGAGCAGGGCCAGCTCTGCCGGGCTGTTGAGGTTGAAATCGGCGATTGCGAGCTCCGGACATTCCAGACCCTGCTCCAGTATCAGCAACAAGCGCTCGGTCAACGACGCGATCTCGTCAGCCGAGAAATAGGCCGGCGAGTACACCAGATGCAGCCAGGCCTTGTCGTTGTAACGGTTGCTGCGCAGGTGAAGGGCCAGCGGTGTCGCCTCGTGCTGGTTGGAGACCTTGACCGAGTGTCCCGACGCCTCACCGTAGCGATAATCATGGTCGTCCTGTTCGTAGGACACCGACAGCTCGAACAGTTGCGAGCGGTCTTCACGCAATAGGCCGAGCGCGCGGTTCATCTCGCTCAGCGGGTAGCGTTGATGACGAAAATCCTGCTTCAGGCTATCGCCGATTGCCTTGATCAATTCGCCAAATGACAAAGCCCGGCCAAACCCCATGTGCATTGCACTGACCTGGGTGAACAAGCCCAAGGTGCTTTTGAAGCGGGCACCGGAACGATTGAGAATCGGCAAGCCGACCACCCACTCGTCACGCTGGGCGGTACGACTGAAATACACATGCAGCGCCGCCAGCAAGACATGAAAGGCCGAGCCACCAAATCGTCGCGCGCAGTCTTTCATACGCTCGTGCAGCACGGCAGGAAAAGCCTCGACGTGGATGCAGCTTGGCGCCGATTCAGCATCGAGGGGTTCGTGATGACGGGGCGTCAACAAGGGCTCGGGCAAGCTGCGGTACTTGTCCAGCCAGTAGCGTTGATCGCGCTCATAGCGAGGTGACTGATGGTAGCGCGCGTCATCTTCGATAAAGCCGACATAGGACGGTGCCGCCCTGCGCGGATGCTCGCCACGGCACAACGCGCTGTAGATCTCGCCCACCGACTTGAACAGCAGCGCAAACGCCCAGCCATCGATGATCAAGTGATGGGCCTGGGCCGCCAACCAGTGGCGATGCCGATCGAGGCGAATCAGGCTGAAACGGAACAACGCTTGCCCGCTCAACACAAAGGCCTGCCTCATATGCGCTTCGACCAGCGCCCGGGCTGCCGACTGCGGATCGGGTTGCCCGCTGACATCATGCACCGGCATGACCACCCGCAGCGCCTGCGCAAACCCTTGCAACGGCAGCCCATCGTGACCAACGTCCGCCAGCAGCACAATGCGCAAGGCGTCGTTCGCTGCCACCAGAGATTCAAGCGCCGATTGCAGCAATGCCGGATCCAGCGGCCCGTTCAGTTCGACGTAACCGCCAATGTTATACAGCGGCGAATCACCGCGGCTGAGTTGGTCCAGCCAGATATCCCGTTGGGCGGCAGTCAGCGCGAATGTCTCGACAGGCACGGACAGATCGCCCGCCACGTTGGCAGAAGTAGGCTGCATAAGATCCTTCTCATGAAATTTTGCCGGTATTCAAGCATCGGCCCCGCCACCGACATGACACCTGAAACCCGGACAACCAACACCCTGATACGCGCCATGGGCGTGCTTATCGCAGGCAAGGTCTAATAATTCGGAGAGGAAATACTGAAAAGCTTGTAGGAAAAAAGCCACATACCAGCGCCGCCATTTGCCCGAGCGCCACCGATCAGAAATCAGCATCTGCCGGTTTTCCGGGGCCTGAGCGTGACTGAACAGTCACGCTCGCCGTTACGCCGGTGTTCAACACCGTCAGAACCCCGGCGCCAACAATCAGAAATAGTGGCACTTTGTGTCCCTGTTTTCCCCTACAGACGTAGGACAAATCCATAGGCTTAAATCCCGCTCCAGATCGTGTTCAAGGAGAAATGACGGCGTGGGTGGCTTTTGCATAGACGGCAGACGATTCAGTGAAGGTTCTGAACCAGGGATGACAAGGATATGAATCTGACCGGCAGTATTCGCAATATGGAAAACCCGCATTTCTACTGGCAACTGGGTGAGCTGATTGCCAGCACCGGCGATGATCACTTCGCCACGAACATGTTCCAGTTGGTCGACACGCTGGTGCCGGTCAATCGGGTCGATCTCAGTGAGTGGACGCTCGATGAACGTCAGGCCAGCGTGGTTGAAATCAAGCCGTTGGGCAGTGCCGGCTTACCGCAGACTTTCCCCCCGCCCGATCCACTGGAGAGACTGGACGATCATCCGTTGCTGCAGAAAATAATCGAAATGAATGACTCGTTGCTGATTCAGTTAAAAGCCTCACTGCTACCGCGTCATCCGCAGCACAGCGTGCATCAGTGCAACCTGGTGTCGCGCACTTCAAACCGCCGCTGCGTCATCTCGTTTTACCGTCCGCACACCCAGCGAGTTTTTTCTCTGCCGGAGCTGTCGTTTCTCAAGCACCTGTCCGACACCCTGCTGCCGCTGATAGAACGACATGCGCAAATCAGCCGACAATCCCTCGCCAAACAGCCACGCCAACCTTTGGCCGAGCTGGATCAGGCTCCGCTGGCGCAAGTATTCGATGAGCGCCTGGCGATCAGCGACATCGCCTTGTCGGTGCGTGAGAAAGAAGTCTGCCTGGGCCTGTTGACCGGCGGCACCGTGCCGCAAATGGCGGAGAAACTGCGGGTGAAAAACAGTTCGATCGAGACGTACCTGAAACGCGCCACGGCCAAACTCGGCGTCAGTGGCCGCCATGGTCTGGCGAAATGGATGGCCGGGGCCTGAGCACAACGCTCTCTATATGCATGAGGCAGTTCGATGTTGACGTTGCGACTTTCCCTGCTGTCCATCGCGGTGCTGATGGGCGGTTGTTCATTGATTCCCGAGTATCAGCGCCCCGCGTCCCCCACTGCCGCGCAGTATCCAACAGCGACGCAGGTAGCCACGGGCAGCGAGGACTGGCGCACGCTGTTCACCGATCCGGCGCTGCAACAGTTGATCGAAAGTGCGCTGGTCAACAACCGCGACCTGCGCGTGGCGGCCCTCAACGTCGAAGCCTTCCAGGCGCAGTACCGCATTCAGCGCGCCGACCTGTTCCCGGCGGTGTCGGCCAACGCCAACGAGTTACGCCAGCGCATGCCGCCGAGCGTGACCCAAGGCAAGGCGCTGATCAATTCGACGTACTCGGTCAATCTCGGCATCAGCGCCTATGAGCTGGATTTCTTCGGTCGCGTACGCAGCCTCAGTGAGCAGGCGTTGCAGACCTGGCTCTCGACTGAAGAGGCGCGGCGCAGTGCCGAACTGAGTCTGGTCGCCAACGTCGCCAACGCCTACCTGACCTGGCGTGCCGATCAAGAGCTGCTGGTTCTCACTCGCGAGACCCTCGCCGCCGATGAACAGAGCCTGCACCTGACCACCCGCAACCGCGAGGCCGGCAAGTCGTCGGCGCTGGAGCAGGCGCAGGCCAAAACCAGCGTCGACAGCTCACGGGCCAATCTGGCGCGCTATCAGCGTCAGGTCGCTCAGGACCTCAACAGCCTGACCTTGCTGGTCGGCGCACCGGTGCCCGAAGCCCTGCCCGCCCGACCACTGGCCAGCGATCTGGTGCAACAACTGCCGGCCGGGCTGCCATCGGATCTGCTGCAAAGGCGTCCGGACATTCTTCAAGCGGAGTACAAACTGAAAGCGGCCAACGCCAATATCGGCGCAGCGCGCGCGGCTTTTTTCCCCAGCGTCAGCCTGACGGCGAATGCCGGCACCTCCAGTCGAGACCTTTCCGGTTTGTTCGGCGCCGGTTCCGGGGCCTGGACCTTTCAGCCGCAGATCAGCCTGCCGATCTTCAATGCCGGCAGCCTGCGCGCCAGTCTGGATTATTCGAAGTTGCAGAAAGAAGTGGCAGTGGCCGAATACGAAAAATCGATCCAAACCGCGTTTCAGGAAGTCGCCGACGGCCTCGCCGCACGCAGCACTTATCAGCAGCAATTGCAGGCGCAGCGCGATCTGGTCGCGGCCACGCAGACTTATTACAACCTGGCGCAGAACCGCTATCAGAATGGCGTCGACAGCAGCCTGACGTTCCTTGATGCGCAGCGTTCGCTGTTCAGTTCGCAGCAGGGTCTGATCACCGATCGCCTCGCGCAACTGGTCGCCGAGGTCAATCTGTACACCGCGCTGGGCGGGGGCTGGAGCGTTGAGGATTCGCGGGTGCAGTGAGTCCGTCGTCACTTTTTCTTACACCTTTTGTCGCTCGATCCTGTGCCGTGCGGCGATCCATGGCCGGCCTCTGCCCTCAGTTTGGTATCATGCGCCGCTTTTACGGTTAACCCCCCGCCAGTCCTGCCGACTGACGGGCTGCAAAAGGCGGTATTAGATGACGGCTTTGTTGACTCGCCGCAAGGTGCTTGCGGGAATGGGCGTGCTCGGGCTCGGCCTGCTCGCCGGCTGCGACACCCGCGGCCAACTGTCGTACAAGTACGGCAAGGATCTGAGTAACAAGATCATGGGGCGCACCTTCAAACTGAAGAACACCGATGGCGAAACCATGACGCTGTCGAGCTTCCGCGGCATGATGCCGATGGTCTTCTTCGGCTTTACCCAGTGCCCGGCAGTCTGCCCGACCACCCTCGCCCGCGCGGCGAAAATCAAGAAACTGATGGGCGCCGATGGCGACCGCTTGCAGGTGATCTTCATCAGCCTCGATCCCGAGCGCGATACGCCAGAAATCCTCGACGCCTACATGAAAGCCTTCGACCCGACGTTCGTTGCGCTCTACGGCACGCTTGAGGAAACCGCAGCCACGGCCAAGGAATTCGACGTGTTCTACGAGAAAGTCCCGGCCGGCGACACGTACACCATCTCGCACACCGCGACCAGTTACGTTTACGACTCCAACGGCGGCTTGCGCCTGGGTCTGTCCACCTCGCTTTCGGCAGAACAATGCACGGAAGATTTGCTTACTGTTATGGAGGTTTGCTGATGCAACCTGTTCTGAACCACATCAAACGTGCCGTACTCGCTCTGTCCCTGCTTGGCCTGGCCTCGCAGGTCTCGGCGCAGACCAAAGTCGACGATGCCTGGGTGCGCGCGACCGTGCCGACCCAGTCCGCCAGCGGCGCGTTCATGACCCTCACCGCCGACAGCGACAGCAAGTTGCTCAGCGTCGCGACGCCAGCGGCCAAAGATGTACAGATCCACGAAATGACCATGAAGAATGACGTCATGAGCATGGGCCCGGTGAAGTTTGTCGAGCTGCCGGCCGGCAAAGCCGTCAAGCTTGATCCGAACGGCTACCACGTAATGCTGATGGGCCTGACCGCTCAGCTGAAGGAAGGCGACAGCGTGCCGCTGACCCTGACCGTGGAAAACGCCAAGGGCGAGAAAGAGACCATCGAGGTTAAAGCGCCGGTTCGCGCGCTGACCAACATGGAAGGTCACGATCACAGCAAGATGCATTGATCTGACTGAGCGGCAATAAAAAAGGGGCGGCCTGATCGATGATCAGGCCGCCCCTTTTTTGTTTTTGATGTGTGCCGAATTAACGATTGCGGGCCAATGCCCTGCGCACGCTTTCCCGTGACATCCGCGAGCCGGAACGGGGCACGGCTTCAACAACGGTTGCCTTGGCCAACTGTTCCTTGCGCTTTTCCACCTCACGCCACTGGTAACCGAGATATCCACCTGCCGCCACAATCCCCAGCCAACCGAACACCGAACTCACGAAGAACCACAGTGCCAGTGTGATCCACACGGTTTTCGAGGTGAACAACTTCAAACCGTCATCGACAGGCAGCGGTTCCTCCGGTTCAACCGCTGCTTGCGTCACCGGTACTCTATGCACCCCATCCAGATCAATGCGCCAAGCAAAATCCGCCCCGGCCACCGGAATGTCTAGCTGATTGCCTTCAGCACGATGCACGCGAATTTCGCCATCGACGAGCGACGTGGAGCTGAAACTGATCTGGGTTTCATAGTGAATCTCGCCGCTGACCTGGGTCACGACCGTTCGTTTTTGGTCAATGGGGGTGTCGCGCATGTCGATTCCTTGAGCGTTCCACGTCGGACGACGTGCGAAGGGATAATCCGTTGGGCTCGAATGCTACTGAGTGGTTATTACGCTGTCCAGAAAGCGTGCCCCTTAGCTGCAGACCTACGCGAAAATCCTCCGGCATGAGTCTGTTCGCGGCTACCAGCCATGATGGAAAGCGTGCTTTACATCGGATAAGTCTTCGGCGACCATGTAAAGGGTCTTTTACATAGGAAGTAAAGAATGAACCGGTACTACCTCGAATTGGGCGCTGCATTAATCATCTACATGCTGGTCCTGACAGCTTCATTGATTGCCTCGCAATACCTGATGGACGCCCCCATCGTGCTGCGCTCGGCCGTCGCACTGACGCCGATCATTCCGGCGGGACTGATGTGCTGGGCCATCGTGCGCAATATGCGGCGCATGGACGAAATGCATCTGCGCATCCAGTTCGAAGCCTTGGGGTTTGCCTTCGCCGCCTCGGCACTGTTGACCTTCAGCTACGGTTTTCTGGAAAACGTCGGCGCTCCGCACATTCCGTGGACGTGTGTGTGGCCGGTGATGGGGCTGATGTGGATTGTCGGCCTGCAAATTGCGCGACGCCGCTACCAATGAAAAACCGCCTCAAGGAATTGCGCGCCGAGCGCAAATGGTCGCAGGTCGACCTGGCGGAACGCCTGAGCGTGTCGCGCCAGACCATCAACGCGATTGAAAACGAACGCTACGACCCGAGTCTGCCATTGGCTTTTCAGATTGCCCGGGCGTTCGAGATGCCGATTGAAAGCATTTTTGATGATGGCGAACCTGCGCGCGACTGACCGTCGCACGCGGCTCGACGACGTGCTCAGCCGTTGCGTGACAACGCCTTGCGCACATTGATGCTGGTCACGGCTGCGGGCTGGGTCGGTGCCTGCACCTCGGGCTGATCGGGCGCTTGTGCCTGGGCAGGTTGCGGTGCGTGATATTGGCTTTCGACCCGCTGATTCAATTGGGCAAGAAAGCTATCCAGTGCCGTGATCAGCAGTTTCTTGCGCTTGGAACCTTTGACGCACTGATAAATGTAGTAGCCCGCCCCCACCAGAAAACCCAGTACGCCTGAAACGAAACCGATGCCGACCCACAAGACAAAAGCAATCAGCAAAGGCTTCCAGCGAAACGGTGACAGTTCGAGTTCGGTGTTCAGCGCCTTGCCATCGCGAATCTGATATGTCTTGGCTGAGGTCTGGTTTTGCAGGTGAGTGTGCAAAACGGTCTTGCCATCGTTGCTGACGGCGCTGATCAGCGAAATGTCCTGCCCGCTGCGCAGAGGAATATCGAGACCGCGCAAATGGATATCGTGTTCGATGCCGTCGGCCGTTTTGATCCAGAACTCATGATTGACGACCAACACAGTGTTGATCTGAAGTGCGACAGATTGGCCAAGGCTGTTGACTTGTCCGTTACCACCGGTGGAGGTGATGTGGGTTTCGCTCATTTTTTCGCTGCCCACCACTTCACCGGTCAACACAGTGAAGTCAACGGTCAGATCGCCATGGGTGAACTTGTGCATTGGGGGTCCTTGATGCGTCGGCCGACGTTCGGGATAGAAATCCATAAGCCGCGAATGCTACTAAGTGGCCATCTCCCTGTCCAGAACGCCACGCCCCCTCGTCATCAATCGCCCACTTAGCTCCCCGCACCACCATGCGCCTCTTCAAAAAAGTAATCCTTCCAGCTGTCAGCCTTGTTCTTCAGTACGCCCAGCTCCTGCAACTTCTCGGCGTAGATAAAGGTGCGCTGCGGCACCACGGTGAAATCGATTTCCGGGTCCTTGACGATTTGCTCAACCAGGGCCAGCGGCAACTTCGACTGTTCGACACGAATGTACGCCTGAGCCGCCGCCGGCTTATCAGCCTTGATAATCTTCTCGGCCTCGGCCAACGCGTCGTAGAACGCCTTGTAGGTTTTCGGGTTTTCGTCGTGGAATTTTTCCGTGGTGTACAGCACGTTGAATGTCGCCTGACCGCCGAGCACATCATAAGAACTCAGCACTTTGTGCACGTTGGGATTCTGCAACGCCTGGTACTGGAACGGCGGGCTGGAGAAGTGCGAGTTGATTTCCGAGCCGCCGGCGATCAGCGCGGCCGTCGCATCGGGGTGCGGCAGGCTGACCGAGATGTCGTCGAATTTCTTGTATTGGGCGTCGCCGAATTCCTTCGCGGTTTCGATCTGCAAGGTGCGCGACTGGAAGCCTACGCCGGCGGCAGGCACGGCAATCCGGTCTTTGTCGGTGAAGTCCTTGAGGGTCTTGATGTTCGGATTGTTGGTCAGCAAATAGTTGGGCATCGAGCCCAGTGCGGCGATGGCTTTGACGTTCTGTTTGCCCTTGGTGCGATCCCACACGGTGAGCATGGGTGGTACACCGGCGGAAACCACGTCGAGCGATCCGGTGAGCAGCGCTTCGTTCATCGCCGTGGCACCGGAGATGCTGTTCCAGTCGACCTTGATGTCGAGGCCCTGCGCCTTACCGTGTTTTTCGATGAGGTTCTGGTCGCGCACGACATCGAGAATCAGGTAACCGATGCCGAATTGCTGGGCAATGCTGATCTTGCCCTCGGCCTGAGCGCCGGTGCTGAACAGCACACTGGCTGCCAGAGAAGCGGCCAACAGAGTCAGTGCGGAACGTTTGAACGGTGTGGCCATGACAACCTCGCAGCATGGGGTGGTTTGCTGAAAGGCCTGACTTTATAGATATAAAAAACAGAAATTAAATATCTTTATCGCATATCGATAGCACGGGTTGTTGAGCGGAATGAGGATGAGAGCTTTTGATTCCGGGTTCCGATAACAAGATCAAAAGATCAAAAGATCAAAAGATCGCAGCGTGCCGCAGCTCCTACATCGGAATTCGGTGGCGGCTCGAAAGGTTAAACAGCCTGAAACAATAAATCTACCAGCCTCAATATCGCCGATTGCCGTGTGACCCGAGGCCCGGTGAGGGCTGCAGACGCGACATCACCTTCGAGAGCTCGCGTACCAGCGCATCAGTTGAGCGTTTAAAAGGGCGATCAGACAGCCCACCCTTGGTATCATCGCGCACACTTTTATGACGATTTAATGGCTGGAAGGTCTTTTTTGTGAGCGCTCTTTTTAACCGGTTGCGGCAGCCACATGCCCGCCTCTTTTCGTTGATCTTTCTCGTGCTGATTGTGCCGGTGTGCCTGCGTGCGGCACTGGGCTGGTCGGCACCGCTGGGTTATTTGTCGGACCTGGCCATTGGCAGTCTGTTGGTGGTATTGCTGCATCGTCGGGCGTGGTGGCTGGCCTTGCCGGTGTTGCTGTTCTGGGGTTTGCTGGCGGTGGCGACCGCTGAACTGGTCAGCGCTGTCGGTCGTCTGCCGACACCTTCCGACATTCATTACCTGATCGATCCGCAGTTCGTGGAAAATTCCACGGGTGGCGGGCTGGCGCACCCTGCGCTGGGTATCACCTTGTTGCTGGCCCTGCTGTTCTGGTTGCTGACCCGGTTTGCCAACCGCGATCTACCCCGCCCGCCCCTGCCACGCGCCGCCTGGAGCGCACCGCTGGTGTTGTTCGCCGCGCACTGGGGTGCGCAGAACCTGTGGCCGAGCGAAGCCGATCCGTGGCGCCAGTACAACCTGCCGCACCAGTTGCTGGCCACTGAAGTTGCTGATCTGCAGATTCGGGGCGAGGAATGGCTGGACGGTGATGTCGAAGAACCCGCGCCGGCCATGGCCGGGCTCACCGATGTCGACCTCAATGGGCAGAAACTGCTGGCCGCACCGGGGCAAGCGCGCAATGTGCTGGTCATCGCCCTGGAAGGCATTCCCGGCGCCTATATCCGCGCCAACCGCGAGGCCATCGGCAGCCATTATCAGGAAGACCTGATGCCCAACCTCAGCCGCTGGGCCGAGCGCGGCATGAACACTCCGGATTACGTGCTGCACACGCACCAGACCATTCGCGGTCTGTACGCGATGCTTTGCGGCGATTACGACAAACTCAACAACGGCACGCCCAAAGGCGTGGAGATGCTCACCCTCAACGAGCGCAATCAGGCCTGCCTGCCGGCACAACTGCGTGAACACGGCTTCAGCACGCACTATCTGCAAGGTGCCGGGCTGCGCTTCATGGCCAAAGACAAGATCATGCCGCACATCGGTTTCGATGCGACTCATGGTCTGGAATGGTTCAGCAACAGCAACTATCTGGAGTTCCCGTGGGGCAAGGATGACAAGGCGTTTTTCGAAGGCGCGCTGGATTATGTCGGCCAACTGAAAAAGCAGAAGCAGCCGTGGATGCTGACATTGCTGACCGTCGGCACGCATCAGCCCTACTCCGCGCCCGAGCAATACCTGGAGCGCTATGAAACGCCCAAGCAAGCCGCCGTCGGCTACCTTGACGATGCGCTGGAGCAGTTCCTCAGCGGCCTCGAACGCCAAGGCGTTCTGAAAGACACGCTGGTAGTGATCACCTCGGATGAATCCCACGGCATCGACGGCGTGCGCCTGGCCTCGTCGTGGGGTTTCAATCTGACCCTGGCGCCGGAGCATGAACAACTGCCGCGCCTGAATGCCGGGGTTTACGGCCACGTCGATCTGAGCGCCTCGATCCTCGACTATTTCGACTTGCCGGTACCCACCGCACTGAGCGGCCGCTCACTGTTTCGCGACTACGATACCGGTCGCGAAATCATGTCGTTCACCAACGGCAAGCTGCGCTATCACAACGGTCAAGGCATCTTCTCCGAATGCGACATGCCGCGCCGCTGCCGCTACTACGAAAGCGCCGGTTTCATCGCCGAAAGCGCCAAATACAAAGGAAACTACAGCGGCCACCCGGCCCGGCAGATCGCTGCTCGCGCCAACGCCCTCGACCTGTCGCTGCTGCGCACGCCGCTCAATCACCGCTACCAGTTCGGCAGCACCAACGTCATCCCGCTGCAAGCGCAGATCAACGATGACTGGGCCGACAACCTGATCGGCGCGCAGTACCTGGAAATGCCCAAAGGCTCGCACACCCGCGTGCGCCTGACCGTACGTTCAGTCGATCCGCAGCAGGCGGCGTACATTCAGCTCAAGGCCAAGGAGTTTGAACAGGACGTGCAGATCGGTTTGCCACAGGAGATGGTGGCAACCGCCGACCAGCCACTGGAAATGAACTTCAGCTTCGACAACCCGCAAGAGCGCAAAGCGTTTTCTTTCCATTTGCTGGGTTATGGGCTGGGCGCGGTTGAAGTGACGGATTTCAGTGTGATTACGGAATTGCCGGGGCAGGAGGACACTTTGGATGAGTCTCCGCAGGTTGATGAAGAGCAAGCCAGTTGAGCAAATGTTTTCCTGAAAAAATCCATTTAAAAGTATGGGGGGCCAAATGACGGCACCCCACACACACCCAAACTAGGCAATCGTAATATAGAATCCGCCGACCATTGTTACACCTTTCTGATTAATTCCAGATATTAAAGTCGCCGTGGACTTTACTGTCATCTTCGAGGACAAAATCAAGAGAACCGGCTATGCCATTCCGGCTTTCATCCTTGAACGTAAAAGTTACGGACCCCGACTTTAACTTGAGACGTTCTTCTTCGAATCGCACCTCCCAGACAAGAAAAAGACTCTCGTTTTTTTCATACAGGGGTACTTTATGGGGACCAAGCCCCTTCAAATCAGTTGGAAGAGAGAAGGTGATCCATCTCTCATTTTTCTGACTTCCAATGACGGCATAATCCTCTCCCCAATTGGCGAAAAATAGAAAATCGCTTTTAAGAAATAGCTTTCCATCACGAGAAGCTGTGAACTTACCCTCTGTAGCTGTCTGTTCTTCAGAAAGTTTTTTAATATCTTCATAAGTTTTCATATTTTTATCCTTGCTTCCATTAGGTGGTTTTATCGGTTTCTCCGTTGCAATATAGGAAAACTTTGATTTTTTTCGCACTGTCAGAAATGACAGTTTTTTAGTTTTTATTGGAATAAGTGGCACAGCCGTTATTAAATTTAATTTTATGATGCGAGAGATTCTGCCTATCACCCTCCAATAGTCGGCCTATTAGCTGACTTCCCAAGTCGGGTCTAGCCTTACTAGTCCGAAGTCGGCACGAGCCGGCCGTAGCAGACCTGATAAGGACCCGAACATGGCAAACGAATCGAAATGCCCGTTCAACCACGCCGCCGGTGGTGGTACGACGAACCGTGACTGGTGGCCGAATCAACTCAACCTGAAAATCCTGAGTCAGCACTCGCCCAAGTCCGATCCGTTGGGCAAGGACTTCGACTACGCCAAAGCTTTCAAAAGCCTGGACTTCCAGGCACTGAAACAAGACCTCAACGCGCTGATGACCGACTCCCAGGACTGGTGGCCGGCCGACTTTGGCCATTACGGCCCCCTCTTCATCCGCATGGCCTGGCACAGCGCCGGCACCTATCGCACCGCTGATGGCCGTGGTGGCGCCGGCTCCGGTCAGCAACGTTTTGCGCCGCTCAACAGCTGGCCGGACAACGTCAGTCTCGACAAGGCCCGCCGCTTGCTATGGCCGATCAAGCAGAAATACGGACGCAATATTTCCTGGGCTGACCTGATCGTTCTCACCGGGAACGTCGCGCTGGAATCCATGGGCTTCAAGACCTTCGGTTTCTCCGGTGGCCGTCCCGATGTGTGGGAACCGGACGAAGACGTCTACTGGGGCTCCGAGCACGAATGGCTGGGTGGCGACAGCCGCTATGGCAAAGACAAGTCCGCCATGCAGGAGCCCGGTGACGGCACGCTGGTGGCCGAGCCGGATTTGCACGGCAAAGAAGAAAGCCGCACCGATCAGGGCGAACGCAATCTGGAAAACCCCCTCGCTGCGGTGCAAATGGGCCTGATTTACGTGAACCCGGAAGGCCCTGAGGGCAATCCCGATCCAGTGGCCTCGGCCCACGACATCCGCGAAACCTTTGGCCGCATGGCCATGAACGATGAAGAAACCGTCGCCTTGATCGCCGGCGGTCACGCCTTCGGTAAAACTCACGGCGCCGGCCCTGCCGATAACGTCGGGCCGGAACCGGAAGCGGCCGGCCTCGAAGAACAGGGCCTCGGCTGGCGCAACGCGTTCGGCACCGGCAAGGGTGGCGACACCATCACCAGCGGCCTGGAAGTGACCTGGACCACCACACCGACAAAGTGGAGTAACAACTACCTGGAAAACCTGTTCGGCTTCGAGTGGGAATTGAGCAAAAGCCCGGCAGGTGCGCATCAGTGGATTCCGAAAAACGGCGCCGGTGCCGGCACTGTTCCCCACGCCCATGATCCGAACAAGAAACTCTCGCCAACCATGCTCACTTCTGACCTGGCGCTGCGTTTCGACCCTGCCTACGAGCAGATCTCCCGGCGCTTCCTCGCCAACCCGGATCAATTGGCCGATGCTTTCGCTCGCGCCTGGTACAAGCTCATCCACCGTGACATGGGCCCTCTGTCGCGCTACCTCGGCCCGGAACTGCCGAACGAAGAACTGCTGTGGCAGGATCCGATTCCGGATGTCACTCACCCACTGATCGACGACAGCGATGCCGCAGCGCTGAAAAGCAAAGTACTCGCCTCAGGCCTGTCGGTGTCGCAACTGGTCTCCACCGCCTGGGCGGCACTCTCGACGTTCCGCGGTTCAGACAAGCGTGGCGGCGCCAACGGCGGCCGTCTGCGTCTGGCGCCGCAGAAGTTCTGGCAAGCCAACCAGCCTGAGCAACTGGCCAAAGTGCTGCAAACCCTTGAGGGCATTCAGGGCGAGTTCAATGGCGGCGCCGCCGGCAAGAAAGTCTCGCTGGCAGACCTGATCGTGTTGGCGGGGAATGCCGGGATTGAGCAAGCAGCGAAAAACGCCGGGCACTCCGTCTCCGTGCCGTTCAATCCGGGGCGTACGGACGCCAGCCAAGAGCAAACCGACGTCGACTCGTTTGGCTTCCTTGAACCGATTGCCGATGGTTTCCGCAACTACAGCAAGGGCAAATACACCGTGTCGGCAGAGGCGCTGCTGATCGACAAGGCACAATTGCTCACCCTCACCGCGCCGGAGATGACTGTGCTGCTGGGTGGCTTGCGGGTGTTGAACACCAACGTCGGGCAAACCCGGCATGGTGTGTTCACCTCGCAGACCGAGGCGCTGACCAATGACTTCTTCACCAACCTGCTGGACATGGGGGTGGAGTGGAAGCCAACGTCACGGGATGCGGATGAGTTCGAAGGACGCGACCGTAAAACCGGCAGCGTGAAGTGGACGGCGACGCGGGTTGATCTGGTGTTTGGTTCCAATGCGCAATTAAGGGCGTTGGCTGAGGTGTATGCCAGTTCGGATGCCAAGGAGCAGTTTGTTAAGGACTTTGTCGCGGCTTGGACGAAGGTGACGAATCTGGATCGGTTTGATTTGAAGTAATTTTCGGTAGATAAAAACGCCGCATTTTTTAATGCGGCGTTTTTTGTGTGTACGGCTTGGGTTTTGTGGTGATGCGTGAATCCTACCCCCTCACCCCAGCCCTCTCCCCCAGGGGGGCGAGGGGGAAAGGGAGCCGATCTTCGTGTTGTTCAAAACCTGAATTCGACTCGAACTTTCAGGTCGGTGTATAGCGCAAAGACACCTGAATCAGTCCCCTTTCCCATTGGGAGAGGGCTAGGGTGAGGGGGCTTTTCAGACCCTGAGTTCGACTCCGGACTTTCAGGTCGGCGTATAGCGCA